>WQVC01000027.1 GCA_009781765.1 Defluviitaleaceae bacterium
GGTTCTATCAAGCTCCACAGCGTGTCCGTTATATCGTGGCGGTGGCATGATTCATTCACGGAGATTACCCCCTTTGGGTTTTCTCCATTATATCATTTCGCTTTTGACGACACACCCTAACAGCTTTGCGAACTGTTTGCAAATTTTCGGCACAGATGCAAAAATTTGCAAAAAAATAAAAGGTCGAATGTTATTTCACATTCAACCTTTTATTTTTCTCTGCGGATATTATTTTATTTTACCGCGAACGGACTTCCCAAGTACGTTCGCTATACAAGGATGCGCCCTCGGCGTCCGTTGCCCGCTGGCGGGTTCGGCTTCGAGGGAATGCGTCGCTGCCGGCACTTGCCCCCGGCTTCCAAAGGCGGTTTGACCGTCCTACATCATGCCCATTCCGCCGCCGGGAGGCATGGGAGGTTCGGGTTCTTTGATGTCGGTTACAACGGCTTCGGTTGTGAGCAAAGTTGCCGCTACGGAAGTTGCGTTTTGAAGAGCCGTGCGCGTTACCTTTGTCGGGTCGATTATGCCGGCCGTAACCATGTTTACGAAAGTTTCCGAAAGGGCATCGAAGCCGGTGCCTTTTTCTTTTTCTTTGAGGGCATTTACGACAACCGCGCCTTCGAAGCCGGCGTTGTCGGCAATCTGACGAACCGGTGATTCGAGAGACTTCAACACGATTTCCGCGCCGGTTTTTTCGTCGCCGGAAAGAGCATCGGTCACTTTTTTCACGTTGGGAATTGAGTGGATAAATGCCGAGCCGCCGCCGCAAATGATGCCTTCTTCAACGGCTGCGCGGGTTGCCGCAAGGGCGTCTTCCATGCGCAACTTTTTCTCTTTAAGCTCGGTTTCGGTGGGTGCGCCGACTTTGATTACTGCTACGCCGCCCGCCATTTTTGCCAAACGTTCCTGCAATTTTTCTTTGTCGAACTCGCTGGTGGTTTCTTCGATTTGCGCACGAATTTGAACTACGCGAGCATCGATTGCGGATTTTTCGCCGCCGCCGTCGATAATAATCGTGTTCTCTTTGTCGATTTTAACGGACTTCGCACGACCGAGGTCGGCAACTTCGGCTTCTTTGAGTTCGAGACCGACTTCGGAAGAAATAACTTTTCCGCCGGTTAAAACCGCGATGTCTTCAAGCATGGCTTTGCGGCGGTCGCCGAAGCCGGGGGCTTTTACTGCGGCTACATTAAATACGCCGCGCAATTTGTTAAGCACGAGAGTTGTGAGTGCTTCGCCTTCAACGTCTTCGGCGATAATAAGCAGTTTTGCTCCCATTTGCACGATTTGCTCCAAAATGGGCAGAATATCGGCAACCGTGGAGATTTTTTTGTCGGTGATTAAAATGTACGGGCTGTCGAGATGCGCGACCATTTTTTCCATGTCGGTACACATGTAGGCGGAAAGATAACCGCGGTCGAATTGCATACCTTCAACAAGTTCAAGCTCGGTGAACATGGTTTTCGATTCCTCGACGGTGATAACGCCGTCGCTCGAAACTTTGTCCATGGCTTCGGCAATCATGTCGCCGACTTCCTGCGAGCCTGCGGAAATTGCCGCAACTTTTGCGATATGATTTTTTCCGTCGATGGCTTGGCTCATGCCTTTAATTGCTTCAACGGCGGCGTCGGTGGCTTTTTGCATACCGTTGCGAAGAATAATCGGGTTCGCGCCGGCGGCAATATTTTTGAGCCCTTCGCGTACCATTGCCTGCGCGAGAACGATTGCCGTTGTTGTTCCGTCGCCGGCAACGTCGTTTGTTTTTGTGGCGACTTCTTTTACGAGTTGCGCGCCCATGTTTTCAAACGGGCATTCAAGCTCGATTTCCTTTGCGATTGTAACGCCGTCGTTTGTGATAAGCGGCGTGCCGTATTTTTTGTCCAACACAACGTTACGACCCTTGGGGCCGAGCGTGATATTAACGGTATCCGCTAATTTGTTCACGCCGGCTTCAAGAACCGTTCTTGCGTCGATTGCGTATTTTATTTGCTTTGCCATAGTTTGCCTCCTATTCTACAATTGCTAAAATGTCGGATTGTCTTACGATAATAAACTCGTCTTCGCCGAGTTTAACTTCCGTGCCGGCATATTTTGAATAAATAACTTTGTCGCCGGGTTTGACTTCCATTTTAATTTCTTTCCCGTCAACAACACCGCCGGGACCTGCGGCAACAACTTCGGCCTGCTGCGGTTTTTCTTGTGCGGTACCGGGCAGAACGATGCCGGATTTTGTTGTTTCTTCCGCTTCGAGCTGTTTTATAACAACCCGGTCGCATAAAGGTTTCAGCTTCATGGATGACCTCCTGTATGAAATTATCAGCACTCATAACGAGCGAGTGCTAAAGACAGTTTAATGTTACGGGAAAAATTATGCAAACGCCGAATTTCGCCGAAACAAGCCGTTTTGACTTGTATTTGCACAATATTCCGCAAAGGACATATATTTCTTTCGCCATATGCGATTTTTTACACCCTTGCACGATTTTATACCTGTGTTAAAATATTTATACGGAAATGTTAAAATCAATCGGTAACCGGTTGAAAAAATTTTACGTAACGCGAACAAAAACTGCTGCAAAAAAGAAAGGTGCGATGCACATATGGATGAAAAAAAATTGATTTACGTTGCCGACGACGACCCCGCCATTCGTGAGGCACTCAAAATGTTTTTGGAAAGCATGGGCGGGTACGAGGTTATTATTTTTGAAGACGGCGACCTTCTTCTTGCCGAATTTAAAAGCAGGCCTTCCGATTTGGTTATTCTCGACGTTATGATGCCGGGGTCGAGCGGGTTTGTTATTTGCCAGGAACTGCGAACGTTTTCGCATGTGCCTGTTATCATGCTTACCGCGCGCGATTCCGACCTCGATTATCAAACCGCTATGGATTTGGGCAGCGACGATTTTTTTACAAAACCCACAAGTCCGCTTAACGTTGTTTCGCGCGTTAATGCAATTTTCAGGCGCATTAAATACGAAAGAGATGCGGCGGAAAAACGTCAAACCACATGAAAATTTTAGGCAAAATTTACAGCGCGATTCAGTCACATATTGTAACGGCGTTTTCCGTACTTCTTTTTGCGGCGTTCGGGATGGTTGTTTTGACGTTCGGAATGTCGATGAATCATTACATTTCAAGCGGTGCAACACGTTCTTTGCGGGTTGCGCGAACAGCCCTTGCAGGCGAACCCGTTCCCCCGGAGCGTGTTGTTATGCGAATGTTTCGCGGCAGCCATATGTTTGAGCCGGCTTTTATTTTCGAGGTTGACGAAAATTTCCGCCCGACCGGTTCGTTAAGCCAACCCGAAACGGCTTTTGCTGTTGCGGGTGCGTTGAGCGAAATTCAATGCGTAACCGCTTTTACGTATTCCCGCCGATTAACAATTCATCACCCGTATTCTTTTTGGAATGACATTTATTTTGTGTCGGTTATTCCTTCCGACGCGGGCGCGCGGATTATTTATACCGACGTAACCGATATGCACGCATTTTCCGCCGTTGCAATGCGCATTTTAGTGATTGCCGCAGTTGTACTGTGGCTTCTTTCCACGCTTGTTGCGGGAGTTTTGGCGGATTCTTTTATGAAGCCGTTGCGACTTTTGCGCGATTTTGTGCGGCAAATAGGACGCGGCGATTTCACGCCCAATACCCACGGCTTCGTCAACGAGGAATTTGACGAGCTGAACCGAAGCCTGAACAGTGCCGCTCTTCGCCTCGCTGCATATGATAATGAACAAAAGGCGTTTTTCCAAAACGTTTCGCACGAGCTTCGGACGCCGCTCACGATTATTAAAATGTATGCGGAAGGAATTCGCAGCGGCGTTATGAACAAAGATGCGGCGTCAACGATTCTCGATGCGGAAAACCGGCTCGCCGCAATGGTAGACGAAATTTTGTACATTTCGCGGTTGGGCAGCGTGTCCGTTCCGCAGATGGAGGAAATTAACCTGCACATTATTGTGTCGGAATGCATACGACAACAGCGTCCGCTTTCGGAAATGCGCGACGTTGAAATTCGCTATGTGCCGATTGCCGCGCCGGTTTCCGCCAACTGCGCAATGAACCATATCGAACGCGCGATAAATAATTTAATCAGCAACGCGATTCGTTATGCAAAAACCGTTATAATCGTAGAGTGTTATACCTCCGGCGATATGGCAACCATACGTGTAAGCGACGACGGCCCCGGCTTCGAACCCAACTCGCTGCCCCATGTTTTCGAGCGGTTTTATCGCGGAACGGGCGGGCTTTCGGGCATCGGGCTGTCTACGGTTAAGGCGGTTGCGGAATTGCACCTGGGCACTGCCGTTGCCGAAAACAGCCCGAAAGGCGGCGCAATTTTAACGCTGAATATTCCGTTGGCAGGTAAGAAGTAGGCTTTCGGGGGCTTCGCCCCCGAACCCCCCACGAACTTTTTTGGAAAAAAGTTCGACAAAAAACTCAAAATCGCGCGAATGAGCGATTTAAGTTTAAGTTTTTGCCCCGCTTTTTTCAAAAAGCGGGTGGGGGCTTGGGGGCGAAGCCCCTAAAACGTCGACTAAAATTATGAAAGGATGAATTTATGGCAATTTTATTTTCTCCCGACGAGTTCGCATTGATGAAAAAAGATTTGGTTTTGTACAAATGTGCGTTAAAAAATATGCGAACCCGCGTAGACGTTATTTTGGAAGAATTTATGCATTTGCAAGAAAATAATCCTATCGAACATATAAAAGGTCGGGTTAAAACGCCCGAAAGCATTGCGCGAAAATTACATCGGCGGGGGTTTGCTCTTACGGCGGAAAACGCCCGTACCCAACTCACCGATATAGCCGGGCTCAGATGCATTTGTTCTTTTTCGCTTGACGTCGGAAAAATCGCCGATGCGATTGTTCGCCAACCCGATATCAAAGTAAAAAAAATGCGCGATTATATATCAACCCCTAAAGTATCGGGTTATCGCAGCTTTCATCTTATAATGGATGTGCCGGTTCATTTGACGGATACAACGCTTCATTTGCCGGTGGAAGTGCAAATTCGTACGCAAGCAATGGATTTTTGGGCGTCGCTCGAACACAAGGTTCGTTACAGTTTCAAGGACGACATGCCGGAATCAATAATTCGCGAACTTTGGACTTGCGCACAAAAAATTTCCGAACTTGACGAGCGGATGCACAAGGTTCAGGATGTTACTAGCTTGACAAGACAGCGAAAATAATGGATAAATGAAGGCGATGCGCACGAAAGGATGAGTCGCTGTGACCCACGAAAATTACCGCAAACAAATAGAAACGTCGGGCAAGCTGTCCGAAGATAAATATATTCTCGGAATCGACCTCGGCACAACAAATTCCGTAATTTCATATTGGGACGTGTCAACCGGACGCCCCGAAGCCATTGACGTAAGTAACGGTTTCGGCAAAATTCCGTTGCCGTCGGTTGTGCAGTATCGCGAAGACGAAGACGAGTGGGTTATCGGCGAAGAAGCATGGCGCAGCATGAAAATTTACCCCGAAACAACAATTCGCTCAATCAAGCGCAAAATGGGTACAAACGAAACAATCCGCCTCGGAAAAAAAGACTACCTCCCCGAAGAACTTTCGGCAAAAATTTTGGAGGAAATCATCTCCCATGCGCAAAATTTGAACCCGAAAGCCGAAATTGCGGGGCTTGTTGTAAGCGTACCCTACGATTTCGACGACGCGGCGCAAAAAGCAACGGTTCGCGCATGTGAACTTGCCGGTGTCGCCGACAGTTTGATTTGCCTCATAAAGGAACCGAATGCCGCCGCGCTTTCATATAATTTTCGCCATCAATTGAATCAGGACGAAAAAATCATGGTGTTCGACTTCGGCGGCGGCACGTTGGATATAACGATTTTTCACGTAACCGAGCGCGACGACATGCGAATAAAATTGCAGGTTATATCGCAAGGCGGCGAGGCGTACCACGGCGGCGACGACGTGGACGCCTTTTTAATTGAAGCGTGCGGCAACTTCGTGCGGAGCAAAACCGGGCAAGCCATGGCTGACCTCGCCGTAGAAAACCAGGTCGAACTCATTGCCCGCGCCCGCGAAGCAAAGGAGCGGCTCAGCGGCGTTCAGCGGTTTAGGATTCCCTTTACCTTTTGCATTCCGCCGTTTGTTGAGCAAATAACGCGAGACGAACTTCATCTTTTAATCAAACCTTTCATCGAAAAAACGCGCAAACTCGTGCTTAAATCCCTGCGCGAAACGTACAGCGGCAGCCTCACTCCCGCCGACATCGACCGCGTTTTGCTTGAAGGCGGTTCGTCGCAAATGCCGTGGGTTCGGGAGATGCTTTTGGATATTTTCGGCGACGAAAGCAAAATTTATTCGTCGGAACGGCCTGCGTTGGATATTTCTCTCGGCGCAACTTATTACGCCGCCATGAAAATGGGGCTGCTCTCCCATCCTGACCTCGAAAGCGAAAAAATTTCCGTCGAGTTTGAAGTAACCGTCCCCCACGACATCGGGCTTGAAATCGCATCCGGCGCGAAAAAATCCTTTTTCCCCATGATACGGCGCGGCACGAGCTTCGCCCTCGCAAAAAAATCTCACGTGTTCACCCTCTCCGGCACAACCCCCGAGGAAATGACCGGGCTTGACCTGCGCATTCTCGAACGCATACAGCAAGACGACCCCTTCGACGCCTGCCGCTTAATCGGCGAAGTTGCCATTCGCGGCCTGCCCGAACGCCCGAGCGGCAAAACAAAATTGCGCATAACTTTGATGGTTGAAGAAGAAGGCGGACTTGTGCGCGGCCTTGTTGAAGATGCCGGCTTCGGCGACGACCAACCCGCAAGCGGTTATCGCGAAGCCTTCGACCCGAACCGGTTTAAACGCGCGGAGGTTGGGTGACATGGAAAAAAATCCTCACATTCCCGCCGAATATTGGCAATACGTCCGGGAGCGTGATGAAAATGATTGACCTGCCGCAGCTTCAAAAACGCATATACGCGAACAAAATTGCAAAAGGCTTCAACACAACCGACATTTACATGGAATTTTGCTACATGCAAGCCGAACTTTCGGAAGCATTCGAAGCCTATGCAAAGAAAAAATCCGACCTCGGCGAAGAACTTGCCGACGTTGCAATCTATCTCTTGGGGCTTGCGGAAATTTTGGGCATCGACTTGGAGCAGGAAATTTTGGCGAAAATTGAAAAAAACGAACGCCGGCAATATATAAAAATCGACGGGGTTACTACGCGAGTCGGCGAGTAAGCGATAAAACATCATAAAAATTTCGATACACAGGAGGGTCAACATGGGCTACTTGGGCATTGACTTGGGAACAACGAATTCGGCGGCAATTATCTACAACGACAAAAAGGATTCGTTGGACGTTGTTACGGTGGACGGAACGGATGAAATTCTGCCGTCGGCGGTGTGCTTCCACGAGGACGGCGTAATTGTAGGCGCGGAGGCTAAAGCGGGCGCAATTATTTATCCCGAAAACACCGTGCTTTCCGTAAAGCGCATGATGGGCGGCGGTGAAAAAATAAATATCGGCGGAACGGAAAAATCGGCGGAAGAAATTTCGGCGGAAATTTTGGCGAAATTAAAAAAAGCCGCCGAAGAACAAGCCGGCGAAATTTTCGACGAAGTTGTTATCACGCATCCCGCGTATTTCAACGACAGGCAAATTTTTGCCACAAAACAGGCGGGAGAACTCGCCGGTTTTAAAAACGTGTATCTTCTCAGCGAGCCGCTTGCCGCCGCAATTGAGTACGGGTATCGCCAAAGTTACGCGCAAACATTGCTCGTGTACGACCTCGGCGGCGGAACTTTCGATGCCTGCGTGCTTCGCGTTTCGTTAGACGAGCAGGGGCAGGAAGTTTTCCAGGAGCTGTCCGACGTGGGCGACATGAATCTCGGCGGCGACGATTTCGATTTCGAACTCATTCGTTGGCTCAAAGCCAAGTGCGAGAAGGAATCCCGCATCGACTTCGACGCGCTCGACATTGCGGAACACAAGCGCGTTACGCAAAAATTAAAACAGGAAGCCGAAGTCATCAAGAAAAAACTTTCCGGCGCGAATAAAGCAAGCGTTCGCATAAATCCGCTTGTTATTATCGACGGCGTTCCGAAAAATTTGAACACGGAAATCACGCGCGAAGAATTTGAAGCCATGATTCGCAAATATGTTGACCGCTCGCGCGATATTATAGAAGAAGCCCTCAAACGCGCCGACGTTGTTGCCGACGAAATTTCGAAAGTTGTACTCGTAGGCGGCTCGACGCTTATTCCCATGGTAAAGCGCATGGTTGCGGGCTTTATTAAAGAGCCGTATCGTGCTACCGACCCGGCAAAATCCGTTGCGATGGGCGCGAGCATTTACAATTATCTCATCCACTTGCCGAACTCAAACGTAAAAGTCGGGCAGATTACGCGACAAGTTTTCGGCACGGAAGCCGTCACAAACGTTGCCACAATGGAGCGCGAAGCCGTTGCGATTATCCCCATGGGCAGCCCGATTCCGAGCAAATTTTCTGACTCAAATTTCGCGTCGATGTCGGGCGCGAGCCGCGTAAACGTTGACGTTTACCAGTGGGAGCAGGGGCTTGAAAAAGAGCGCAAATATATCGGAACGGTCGGGCTTTCCGGCTTGACCGGCACGACGCAAATCGAAATCACCTATGCAATCGACGAGAACAATATTTTCGAGGTGTTCGTGAAAGACCTCGCGACCGGTCGCACAGAACGCGCCGAGTTCGACCGTACGCAAACCGCCGCCGCGCCTGTGCGCGAAATTCGCGGAGCGGGCGCAACCGACCGCGTAAACGTAGTGTTCCTCATCGACACAACCGGCAGCATGGACACCTACATCAACGGCGTAAAAGACCGCGCAATCGAGTTTGCCGAAATTTTGGCGGCAAAAGGCGCGATGTATCGGCTCGGGTTAATCGGGTTCGGCGATTTGGGCGAAAAAGAAAAGCCCTCCGTTTACAATTTCACCGACGACATTCCCAAATTCCAAAAGCAAGTCAAAAATATTCCGCGCACGTACGGCGGCGATATTCCCGAGTCCTCGCTCGACGCCCTCGAAACAGGCGTTCAGCTTCTCAAGTCGCAACGCGACGACGACGGCACGGCTCGCAATATTTTCATTCTCATCACCGACGCGCCGCCCCACGTTCCCACGCACAGCGGCAAATCCGTTGCGCAAATTTGCGAGATGCTCGAATCCTACGACGTAACAACCTACATTGCCGCTCGCCGCGACCACGAATCCGTTGCCGCCTACGACCCCGTCACAAAACCCAACGGCAAATACTACGACCTCAACGACAAATTTTTCGACATTTTGGACAACATCGCCATGAGCATCGCGGAGTTAATACGATTATAATTTTTGGGGGCTCCCCCCCCAAGCCCCCTCGCGCTTTTTGAAAAAAGCGCGGCAAAAACTTAAATAAAAACCGCGCAAAGCGCGGTTTTTAATAAAAGTTTTTGAGGAGGGGGGTTCGGGGGGAGGAACTTTTTTCAAAAAGTTCCTCCCCCCGACAGCCTCATAAAAAGGAGAAAATAACATGGACTATAGCAATTTTTTGCCGGATATTGATGTTGAGGACGGAAAAAAGCGGATTATGGAAAATATGTCGTTGTATGCGCGGCTGTTGGGACGGTTTGAGTGTGCAAAAATGACGGATAATATCATTGCCGCAATTGACGCAAACGACGAAAAAGCTCTGTTGCAGGCGGCACATGCACTTAAAGGCACTGCGGCTAATTTGAGCTTTCCGACGGTTTTTAACGTCGTGTCCGAAATTGATTCGCTGTGCAAGGACGGTAGTGACTGCTCGCATTTGAAGCAGGGGCTGCTTGATGCAACGGCGTCTCTTGATGCGGCAATTAAGCGGTTTTTGGCTACGCTTTAACTTCCTGCATCATTCCGAAATTTTCGGTGGTTGGGGTGACGCGGGAAACGCTCGCTGCGCCCTTTAAAAGCGGTGCAAAAACTAAAATCGCGCGAACGCGCGATTTTTTGGTTTTTTGTCGAACTTTTTTCAAAAAAAGTTCGTGGGGTGCGGGGCGAAGCCCCGCTATTCGTGAGGATTGATTGGCTTTAAAACGCTTCCCGGAACATATTTTGTAAAGTTTTGAGGCTCACGAGGGCGTCGTTGAAATCGTAATTTTCGACCTGCGCTACGAAAATTGCGGCCTCGGGCGTATTTTTAAGTTCGTTAATAAGCGTTTCGTTCGGAACGTCGGAATCCTCTAAAAGCGGCTGCAATTTGCCGAGTATTTCGAGGATTCTTTTATTTGCGGTTGCGGGAAGGGACGAATATACGCGCACAAACTCGCGTTCGAGGGCGTCGAGTTCGGCGGCGGAGGGCGTTTTCGCGACGTTAAGTGCAAGCTCGCAGGTTTCGGCGGCCTTGGCCAGAGCTTCTTCGTAAATAAGCCTCGCCGAGCTTTTGAGGGAGTGCGCGGCAATTGTAGCGGCGGTAATGTCGCCGACGTTAATTGACTCACGAATTTCGGCGGGGGCGTTTTTGTGTTGCTCGGAGAAGAGTTTGCGCAATTTTTTGAGCACGGTTTCATCTTTTTGGAAGTCGTCGAGATTGACCGCCGGAACAGGGGCGATGTCGGCGGCTTCGTCGGGCGACTCGGCGATATGCTTGAGCAAAATTGTGTTGAGATGGGTTGTGTTTATGGGTTTTGAAATGAAGCCGTCAAAGCCGTCGTCGCGGAATTTTTCCGCCATGCCAATCATTGCGTTTGCGGTAAGCACAACGATAGGCTTGCTGTAACCGGTTTTGCGAATTTCGCGCATTGCTTCGGTGCCGGTCATGCCCGGCATCATGTAGTCCATGAGAATTAAATCGTAAACGTTGCCGGCTTCGACTTTTTCGATGGCTTCGCGGCCGGAAATGCATGTTTCGACCTTAAGCTCGTAAAAGGCCAACAGGCCGCTTGTTACATATAAGTTTGCCTCGAGGTCGTCAACAACAAGAACCTTTCTGTTGGGCATAAGGCGGGGCGCGAATTTAAATTTTTTCATATTGCGGTCAACACGTTCGAATTTTTGCAGGCGAGCTGCGGTTTCCGCGCCGATAGCATCGGTGCTTGCGCGTTTTTGCGGGATAATTACAACGATGCTTGTACCCACGTCGGGTTCGCTGTCGATGTCGATTTCGGCCTGCATCAGTTGCACCAAGTTGTACACGATTGACATTCCCAAGCCGGTTCCGCTGATTAAGCGATTTGTTTGCTCGTGAAAGCGGGAGTATTCGTGGTGCAATGCGTCGAGTTGCTCGCGGGTCATGCCGAATCCGGTATCGGTTACGGAAATCATAAGGGTTTCGTCGTGACCGTACTGAAACGAAATGCCGACTTCGCCTTTTTCGGTGTATTTGAAGGCGTTTGAGAGTAAATTATTTAAGATTTGCCCTATGCGCATCTCGTCGCCGATTAAATGCGTGGGCAGGTTGGGGTCAACATACATTCTGAAGGCAATGCTTTTTTCGCCCAAATGAAAAAGATGCAAAGCAGATGCGTTGCTTATGAGATATTCCGTTTCGTATTTTTCCTCGAAAAGTTTGAGCTTGCCTGCTTCGATTTTCGAGAGGTCGAGAATATCGTTTACCATGTTTGTAAGCATTTGCGCGGAGTCGTTGATTTTTGCAAATGACTCTTCAAAATGCGGGGGAAGGGTGGGGGATTGCAGCTCTATTTCCGAAATTCCCAAAACAGCGGAAATCGGCGTACGAATTTCGTGCGACATACGTGCGAGGAAATTTGTTTTTGCGCGATTCGATTCCTCGGCGACTTCAACGCGCTTGCGTTCTTCTTCGGCTTTGATTAAGTCGCGCAGGTCGTAGTTATGACCTACCAACGCGCGCTTGCCGTTAATCACAATTTGAACATAAATGACTTCTACCGGAACCGGTTGCCCCTTTACATCCGTATGCATCCAGTTGAATTTTACAGAGCCGTTTTTGAGAGCGATTTTGAATTTTTCGATGTAGAGTACGTCGGAGCGCGTTCCGCAGGGTTGAAGTATCGGGTTGTATTTTTCGATGTTGTTTATGAATTCTTCCTTCGACGGCACGCCGAGAAGTTCGCAAACCCTGTCATTGCAGTCGATTAAGGTAAAGTCCTCGTTCCATATGTCGATAAATACGGGCGACGACGCCAAAAGAGCGTCTTTATATGCAGTGGCTTCGGAAATTTTTCGTGCGTTTTCGCGTTCTTTTGTGATGTCTTTTGAATAAGTCACAACAACATCTTCGCCGCTTGATGCGTCTTTGAGGCGAATTGCTTCAACTTCGAGATAAACTTTTTCGCCGGTAAGTTTGATTTCTTCAAATTCAAAATTGCCGTACCCGTTGCGGAAAACTTCTTCTAAATTTTCGCTGAGGCAAAGTACGGACGACCGATTATTGGCCTGAACCGTGGGCAGCGTTACACGCGCATCGGCTAAATAATGTTCTTTTGACTCGAACCCGAAAAAATCTACGGCGTATTTGTTGCAGTTTATGATATCGAAATTTTTGTCCCAGTAGTCGATTAAAAGCGGGGTTGCGTCGAACATCTGACTCACGCGCTCGTCGGCGGCGGCTTTAACGGGACGCAAATCAACGGTGTATGCCGCAAGAAAATTTTCTCCGCCCCTGCGAAAGCGCACGAGAGTAACTTCGGCGGGAAACGGTTGCCCGTCGAGGGTGCAATGCATCCATTCGAAACGAAGATAGCCCTCTTTGAAAGTTTGCCTGAGCCGTTGCGCGGCAATTTCGGAGGACAGCGAACCGTCGGGTTGGTTTTGCGGCGAGAGTTTGTAGAAATTTTCGATAACGTCCTCTTGGCTTGCGCAGCCGAACATTTTTGCCGATTGATGCGTTGTTGACAGCAACGTGAGGGATTCGTCCCAGATATTTATTACGTGAGGCGATGATTCGATGAAAATTTTATTAAGCTCATCGGCTTCAAGCATGGCGGCTTTTATTTGGCGAAGGTCGCTTTCGTACGCGAGAATCACGTCGCCGTTTTCCTGCCTTATGCGCACAAGAAAAACTTCGGAGGGGAGGAGGTCGCCGCCCCACGTGAGCTGCATGAATTCGAAGCGCGCGTTGTTTTCGACGTTACGAAGCTGTTCGTTAAACATTTCCGCCGACGGGCATCCGCACGGCTGAAATTCCGGCCAACGTTTGTATTCCGCGCCGATATAGTCTTCCTTTGTTGGTACTTCGTGAATAATTAAGGCTGTTTCGTTGCAGTCAATAAGTTCGTAATTTGCGTCCCAAAGTTCTACGGAAAAGGGAAGGGATTGCAAAATGGTATTTGCGGATTCGTCTTCTTTTTTGTGGCGTTCGATTTCCTGCAACGGGTGCAAAACAAATCGCCGAACAAGCCAAGACGTTCCGACGACGGATAAAAGCAAAAAAATAACGGATACGGCTATTAAAATCGCGTAACGGGGGTGCAGACTTTCGTCGCGCGGCGACAGCACCACAACCGACCAGTCCGTACCGATGACGGGTGAAATCGCGCTGTAGTGAAAATTTCCGACGTCGAGGCGAACGGTTCCGGGTGCAGATGTGCCGAGGGGAAAATATCCGTACCGAATTGATTGCAAATGTGCGGCAATTCCTGCGGCGAGGGCGGGATTTTTTTCTGCTTCCGGCACGGGCGGAAAAAACGGCAAGCCGTCGGCGGTTGTTTCGATTGTGCCGGTGCTGTCGATGCGAATTTTTCCGTTTCCGTCAATTATGTAGCCGCGCTTGTTTCCGTCCTCGAATCCGCCGAAAGTCGCGCTGAATACCGATTCGAAAGGCGTACCGATTGTAAAAACACCGACAAATTCGTTGCCGTAATAAATTCTGTGGTTTGCCCAAATATAGAGCTGCCAATTTCCTTCGTCGTCGGGGCGGGTGCGTTGGATTCGTAAAATGAAAGGTTGTTCGGCGTTCATGGTGTCAACGTACCATTGGCTTACTTCCGTGCCGGGATGAACGTAACCCCACGAAACGAAATCGTCGCGAGATTCCAAGTGCGCAAAAAAGTCGTACGCCGCCAGAGATTCGTGCACGGTAAACATCATGTATGCTTCGGGAAAGATTTGAGCGTGACGCATAATTTCGTCAAATGCGGCGGTTTTTATATCGTCGTTATGTTCGTTTGCGAGCCATCGTGCAACCGGTGTTGAAAATGCGATTTGCTCCATCATGCGCATGTGCGGCGTCATGTAAACCTGAAAATTTGCCGACGATATTACCGCATATTGATGCGCAAGTTCGTATGCGGTTTCGTCCGCGATTTCAAGGGAAATTCGTCTTCCCGTAAACAAAACAGCAACCACCAATAAGGTGGCTACTAATAAATACAATGCTTGTGCGCGACGTATGGCTTTTCTCATAACCACTCCACCGTTGCCGAAGGTTTCGGCGTGATGTCGAAAACAACGCGGCTTACCGCCGGAATTTCGTTTGTTATGCGACTGACGACGGTTTCCAAAATTTCGTACGGGATGCGCACCGATTCGCAGCGCATGAAATCCGCCGTTTTAACCGCACGAAGAGCGATTACCGGGTCGAATGTGCGGGTAGTGCCTTTTATTCCGACGGAGTGCGTGTCGGTTAAAACGGCAAAATATTGGCTCGGGAGTTCGGATAATTCGCTTTCGAGGACTTGGCGGAAAATCGCGTCGGCAAGGCGAAGAGTGTCGAGTTTTTCCGCCGTAATTTCGCCGATAACGCGCACTGCAAGCCCCGGCCCGGGGAAGGGTTGGCGGTTTACAAGGTCGGCGGGAAGCCCGAGCAAATGCCCGACTTCGCGAACTTGCGGCTTGTACAGGGTTGACAGCGGCTCGATGAGCGATTCGAAGTCGAGATTTTCCGGCAAGCCGCCGACATTGTGGTGGCTTTTTACAAGATGCTTTTCGCCGGATTCGGCAATGTCGGGATAAATTGTGCCTTGCGCAAGAAACGGGACTTTGCCGAGCTTTTTTGCTTCCTCTTCGAACACGCGAATAAATTCCGCCCCGATGATTTTGCGTTTTTGCTCGGGGTCGGTGATGCCGGTTACGCCTTTCAAAAAGCGAGCGGCGGCATTTACGCGAATGAAATTCAGGTCGTGCTTTGAGAAAATATTTTCGATTTCATCCGCTTCGTTAAGGCGCATGAAGCCGTGGTCAACGAAAATTGCATATATTTGACCGGGAATTGCTTTTGCCAAAAGGGCGGCGCAAACAGACGAATCCACTCCGCCCGAAAGCGCGAGAAGAACTTTCCGGTCGCCGACGGTTTCGCGAATTTGCGCGACTTGCGCGTTAATAAAATCCGTCATACCGGCATTTCCCCCTCGAAAACTTTTTCGCAGCCGCCGGTCATGTAAACGGCGGCGTCGGTGTATTTTACGGTTAAAACGCCGCCGCGAACCTGCACGGTGATGTCGGTATCTTTGTCGCAATAGCCCATCAAAACAGCCGCAACCGCCGCCGAACACGCACCCGTTCCGCACGCCATTGTTTCGCCCGCACCGCGATTCCACACGCGCATTCGGATATTATTCCGGCTGATTATTTGCGCAACTTCGAAATTTGTACGCTCGGGGAAAATTTTTGCGCATTCGATTACAGGGCCGATTTTTTCCATCTCGAACCGGTCGATGTCGTCATCAAATATGACAGCGTTGGGGTTGCCCATACTTACGCAGGTGATTTCATATTTATGCCCCGCGATTTTTACTTCGCGCCCGATTATGCTGTCGCCGACCAAATCCACCGGAATGCTTGCCGGCGACAGGCTCGCCGTGCCCATATTTACCCGCACGGAATTAACAACGCCGCCGAGAATAATCAGCTCCAAAATTTTTAAGCCGACGAGGGTTTCGATGTTGAGAGTATTTTTTGCCGTGCGACCGCTTTCGTACAAATATTTGCCCACGCAACGAATCGCGTTTCCGCACATTGCCGCAGAAGTGCCGTCGGCGTTATACATAAGCATTTTTGCGTCGTTTGCCGGGTCGGCCGGCGGGCAAATTAAAATAATTCCGTCGCCGCCGATGCCTTTATTGCGGTCGGACAGTTTACGCGAAAGGGTTTCAGGGTCGGGAAGTGTTTGTTCAAAGCAGTCGAAAAAGATGTAATCGTTTCCGCAACCGTGCATTTTTATGAATTTGAGCATGGTATCACCTCGGGGATATTATAGCATAAAAAAGACCCCTTGCATAACTTTCGCAAGAGGTCTTTCGGGGTTTGCGGTGAGGAAATTTTTTTCTAAATCATCTCCACGGCAACGTTCCCCAAAGCAGCAACCCCGGAAACTGCTCGCGGTTGCGTGAGCGAGTGATGGGATATTCGGCGGCCATTTGCTCGAGGGGAATCGGTTCGCCGGAGAACATATGCGTTACATCGCGATGCACAATTCGCATACGTTCGATGTCTTGTTGGCGCAAATCCGGAGTGTTTCCGTTGGCGGCACGACGCAACGTTGACGTCACCGGCAAAACGGTAAAGCATTCGCGGGGAGCGCGGGTGGGGTCGTTTTGGCGAACCCAAATCGGTACATATGATGCGGCGGAAATATAGGCGTTGCCGACAGCGTCGCGGGCAACATCAACATAAATGACGACGCTCGTTTCACGCGGCTGAGTGCGTTGCCCGGATACAAAATTCGCCAACGAATACGCCATAAATCCCCGACGAACCGTGCCGTCGTCGTTGGATACATAAACAAATTCGGCGGGCAGCAATGTGTGGGGATGATGATTCAGCACCATATCCGCGCCTTCGTCGAGAAAAAGTTGCAACGTGCGCATCCAGTTTACCCAACGGGTGTCGCTGCGGTCGAAGGAATCCCACCGATGCCCCGGCCCGCGATTCATTGTGCCGTAGTATTCGATGCCGATGTGCGGCGACGCAATAATAAAATCCGTGTTTAACGCCCGCGCTCGTGCCATTGTTCCGCGAATCAGGTCATAGTCGATGGTGGATTGCTCAACGAGGTCGAGATAAATAACCTTCACCATGAAATTATATTCGCCCAAACAAATGGCGTTTTTGTGCATCGTCATGTTTACGATGGCGAACGTGAAACCGCTTGCCTCAAAAACGGTGATTTCGTCGCGACATTCGGGGGTTAAAAAAGTTCCGGTGAAGGGCAAGCCCGCTTCGTTTAAAATTGCAATCGTGGAGCGAACCCCGTCAACGCCCGCGTCGAAGCTGTGATTATTGCCGGTTGTAACCATGTCGAAGCCCGCATTTACAAGCGCGTCGGCAAACGACGCCGGCGAACGAAACAACGGCCAACCCGCGTATCGTTGCCGCACAAGCGTTGTTTCGAGGTTGCCGATTGTAAAATCGGCGGACTGTAAATACGGCGCGATGTAGCGGAATTTATAATTGAAATCGTACACGCCGGGAGAAACTCTCGCCGCCGCAAGCTGAGTATCGTGAGCCATGATGTCGCCAACAAACGCAAGACGCGCTGTTTGCGGCGAAGCGGGCGGATAATCCGAAAAATTTTCCGACGAATACGACCCGTTTGTTTCGCTTGCCCCGTTCGCCCCGTTTAATGCATCCGTTCCGCTCTCTCCGTTCGACTCTTCCGGCGACGCGCCGCCCGTTCCGCTGTCGGCGATTGCTGACGCCTGTTCGAGATTCGAGCTGTCTGCCACGGATGAAATCAGCACGAAAATAATCCCCACAACAAGAAGCGCGGCCGCCGCAAGTATCGCCCCCAGAACAAGCGTAATCACCGTGTTTGCCCACGGTTTTCTTCTCGCGTCGGCAAAATCGAATTTTCTGTTCATATTTATCGCTCCTTTTTCAGGATTGCGGTCTTTTTTTTGCTTTTTGCGTTTTTCGAAATTTTCGCGGTTGCAACTTTTTTTTGCGGCGACCTCGACTTTTCCGATTTCGGATGCGATTTCGCGGATTTTTCCGGTTTATCCGGGCGAACCAACGCCCGTTCGTGAAAGCCGATTAAATCCTTGCGCCCCGCACGAATCAGCGCGTTCTTTACGATTTCGCGATTAGCCGGATTTCGATATTGAATCAACGCCCGCTGCGTTGCTTTTTCGCGTGAACTTTTTGCCGCAAAAATACGCTTGCCGGTTCGCGGGTCGAGGCCGGTGTAGTACATGCAGGTGGAAAGCGTACCCGGCGTGGGGTAGAAATCCTGCACCTGTTCCGGCCGCAAATTTTCACGTTGCAAATATTCCGCAAGCGCGATTGCATCATCAAGCGTGCAGCCCGGGTGGCTCGACATCAAATACGGCACATCGAATTGCTGCTTGCCCGCTTCGAGATTTGCGGCGTTAAACTTCGCAACGAAATTTTCATATGTTTCGAACGCGGGTTTGTTCATTGCGCGAAGCACTTTTGGCGAAACATGCTCCGGCGCGACTTTCAAACGACCGCTTATGTGATGCCGGCACAATTCTTCCAAAAATTCGTCGCAGTTCGGGTCGGCAAGAAGATAATCGTATCGAATCCCCGAGCGGATAAAAACTTTTTTAACGCCGGGAAGTTCGCGCAATTTTCGCAAAAGTTCCAAAAAATAAGAATGGTCGGGACGCAGATTCGGGCAAGGGGAGGGGACAAGGCAGTCCCGCGTACAGGAAGCCGGGGACATATCCCGTGTGCCGCGCGTTCCCTCGAAGCCGAGTCCGCCGGCGGCGGCTTCGGGCGAATGCGCCGACTCATGTTGCCGACTGCGCTCGTTTGAATCGCGCGTATGCGCGATTTGCTGTTTTTTGTCGAACTTTTTTTTAAAAAAGTTCGTGGGGGCTTGGGGGCAACGCCCCCGAGGGTTTCGCGTATAAAAATTGGCGGTGGGGCCGCCGACATCGTGTATGTAGCCTTTGAATGACGGGTCGTGCGTGAATTTTTCCGCCTCGGCAAGAATGGATTTGTGCGACCGCCCCTGCACATGCTTGCCCTGATGAAAATTCAGCGCGCAAAAATTGCACCCGCCGAAACATCCGCGAGTTGCCGTTATGCTGAACTTTACTTCCTCGATTGCCGGAACGCCGTTTTCGTACATGGGGTGCGCCTCGCGCATAAACGGCAGTGCGTAAACCGCGTCAAGCTCGGATTCGGAAAGCGGTGCGGCGGGCTTGTTTTGCACGACGACGCAGTTTGCATACTCTTCCGCCAAAACGCCTCGCGCATTATATTGAAGCATGAAACTTCGTGCGAATTCTTTTTTGCCGGGAGCGTTCGGCTCTTTGATTGCCTTAAAATGCGGCAGAAGAAGCGGCTTTTCCGCAAAAGAAAGTTCGGAAAAATTTCGCGTTTTGAAAACCGTTCCGTCGATGAAAGTTATATCCGATACGGAAATTCCGGCGGCTAATGCCTCGGCGATTTCAACGATTGCGCGTTCGCCCATTCCGTAAACAAGCAAATCCGCCGCCGCGTCAAGCAAAATCGACCGCCGAACGTCGTTATCCCAATAATCGTAGTGGGCAAGCCGACGCAAACTCGCTTCAAGCCCACCCAAAATAATCGGAACATCTTTGTATGCTTCGCGAATTTTGTTCGAATACACGATGCTCGCGCGATTCGGACGCAAGCCGACCTCGCCGCCCGGCGAATATGCGTCTTCCTTCCTTTTGTGCAGCGCGACGGTGTAATGATTAACCATTGAGTCGATGTTGCCGCCGGTAACCAAAAAACCGAGCCGCGGCTGCCCGAAGCGCGTGAAATCTTCTGTTGTGCGCCAATTCGGCTGCGGCAAAATCGCAGCCGAAAACCCGCGCGATACAAGCACCCGCGAGATAATCGCCGCTCCGAACGAAGGATGGTCGGCATATGCGTCCCCGGTTACAACAACAAAATCGGGGTTTTGAATTTCATGCGCAAAAACAGGCAAAAACGGCACGGCGGTCAATCCTTTCGTTCTCTTCCGATTCTTCCGAAATTATATGCGGGGCGTTGCCCCGCACCCCACCCGCTTTTTGAAGGGTGGCGCGGGAAACGCTCGCTGCGCTCACTGCGCCCTTTAAAAGCGGGGCAAAAACTTTATTAAAATCGCGCTTACGCGCGATTTTGAGTTTTTTGCGGAGCTTTAAAGAGTGAAGCCTCAACTTCTGTGCGAATTATATGCGCGGGTTTTTTTAGTGTCAATTCTGCAGTTTTCCGCGTCAAAGCAAAAACTGCTATAATTTTGAAAAATAAAGGAGAGTGAACATATGCTTTGCGAACATTTCGGGCGTTGCGGCGGGTGCGCGTATTCGGATATTTCATACGAGGAAGAGTTAGCGATTAAACAAGCCGGTTTGGCGGAAACTTTGGGCGGCCGCAGTATTAAACTGCATCCCGCGCCCGCTCTGCAAGGTTATCGAAATAAAATGGAATTTTCCTTCGGCGACAGCGGCGCGAACTCGCCGCTTGCATTGGGCATTCGCAAAAAACGCAGTTTTTACGAGGTTGCATCGCCGGAAAACTGCGTTTTAATATGCGACGATTTTAAAAAAATCGTTGCGTTTGCGGCGGAGTTTTTTCATAACGCCGGCGAAACATTTTTTCATCGCAAGCGGCACACCGGAGCGTTGCGGCATCTTGTTTTGCGGCGCGGCGAATTTACCGGCGAAATTTTGGTGATGCTTTCGGCAAGTTCTGCGTTGCAGGCGTCGCTTGATGATTTTGTTTCCGGCTTGCTTGCGCTTCCGCTTGAAGGGAGTATCGTCGGCATTTTACACGCCGAAAACGACGGCGTTGCCGACGCCGTTAAAAACGAAAACGTAAAACTTTTGCACGGTCGCGATTATTTTTTTGAAAAAATTTGCGGGCTTACCTTTAAAGTTTCCGTATTTTCGTTTTTTCAAACAAATTCGCGGGGCGCGGAGGTTTTGTACGATGTTGTTAAGCGGTTTGCGGGAGCGGGCCGAGTCGCGCTTGATTTGTATTGCGGCACCGGAACAATTGCACAAATTATCGCGCCGGCATTTGAGCGTGTAATCGGCGCGGAAATTGTGGAGGAGGCGATTATTGCCGCGCGAGAAAACGCCGCCGCAAACGGTATCGCGAATTGCGATTTTTTCGCCGAGGATACGTTGGACTTCCTGCAAAAAGTCAAGATTTCCGGCGAGGGAGCGGAATCCGACAATTGCGAAAGTCTGTCTGAAATTTTTGAGAAGGACGGAAAGCAAAACGCCGATTGCATCATTCTCGACCCGCCCCGCGACGGACTTCACCCGAAAGCATTGGGGCAAATTGCCGCGCTTGGTGCGCCGCGCGTTATTTATGTAGCGTGTAAGCCGAAATCGCTCGCCCGCGATTTGCCCGCATTTATTGAGGCGGGGTATGTGGTGAAGGAAATTGAAGCGGTTGATATGTTCCCGCGAACGCCGCACGTTGAAGCTGTTGCGTTGTTGGAGCGGGGGCAGCCGTGTTAAAATAATTAACATGCAGACGTCACAAAAAAACACCCGAAGGAGGCGAATCAATGAGCAATTTTTCTTTTCTGTCGCCCGATTTTCCCGACCTTGAACGCCTCGGGCGTTTTGCCGAAATTTATTTATTCTCCGACCCTCACGGTTGCCTGACAAAAATGGGGCTGTTGGGCGAAATTCTTGTTACGTATATGGTGAAATATGAAAACATTCAGCTTTCGGAGTACGATGCCACGCAACATCTGATGATAAAACATCTGAAGCACTACGGCTTGTTGCCGCCCGAAACAGACGGCATTTTGTATCAACTTCGCAAAGAGCGCAATATTGCGGCGCACAACTTATATGAATCCACCGAGCTTTGCAAAACACTGCTGCAACCGGTGCATCAGCTTTGTGTGTGGTTCGTGCAAACCTATGTGAATTATAAATTTGAACCCGCCGCGTACCGTCAACCCGGCGATATTCGCAAGCAACGCGCAAAATTGCGACACGACCACGCACAATTGCAAGAGGATTATAAAAAATTATCCGAAGAGCTTGAACAGTTGAAAGCTGCTTCCGTGCCGGAAATTCCGAAAACAACGCCGGAGGAGCGCAGACAGCGTTCTGCCAAAGCGGCGGCAAAAATGCAACTTTCCGAAGAAGCGACCCGCCTGCTTATCGACGAGCAACTTCGCAAAGTCGGATGGGAAGCCGACACGGTTAATTTGCGTTACGCCAACGGAACACGCCCGCAAAAAGGAAAAAACATCGCAATTGCAGAATGGCCGACAGATTCCGCCGTTTGCAAGTGGGGTGCTGTTGACTATGCTTTGTTTGCGGGGCTTACTCTTGTCGGCGTGGTTGAGGCAAAGCCCGCGCACAAAAATATTTCATCCGTCATTGATAACCAATGCCGCGACTACAGCATGGGGATTCGTGCGGAGTCGGTAACAACATGGGGCGCATACAAGGTCCCGTTTTTGTTCGCAACAAACGGCAGACCGCACTTGAAGCAGTTGGAAATAAAATCGGGCATTTGGTTCAGAGATGCTCGGAGTGATTCGAATATCCCAAAACCGCTCAAAGGTTGGTTCAGCCCGCAGGGTATGCTTGAAATGTTGGATAAAGACATCGCCGCCGCAAATCAAAAACTTGCGGACACGTCGTTCGACCTGCTTACGGACAAGGACGGGCTTAATTTGCGACCGTATCAGCTTCGAGCCGTTGAAAAGGCAGAGGAAGCCGTAATTAACGGCAGTCACGCAGTGCTTTTGGCGATGGCAACCGGCACGGGCAAAACGAGAACCGCTCTCGGCATGATTTATCGCTTCTTAGAAATCCGACCGTTTTAAGCGCGTACTTTTTTTTGGTAGACCGCACGACTCTCGGCGAACAGGTCGGGGACGTGTTTAAAGAAGTAAAAATCGAAGAGCTGATGACGCTTGATGAAATTTACAACATCAAAAATCCGGACGATAAAGAAATCGACCGCGAAACGAAAATTCATATCGCGACGGTTCAGGGCATGGTGCGGCGGGTTTTGTACAACGAATCCGAAACCGTGCCGGCAGTTTCGGATTATGATTTGATTGTCATCGACGAAGCCCATCGCGGCTACATATTGGATAAAGAAATCGGCGATGACGAGCAACTTTATCGAAATCAAAGCGATTATGTAAGCAAATATCGTGCCGTTGCGGAATATTTTGATGCCGTGAAAATCGCGCTTACGGCTACTCCGGCATTGCATACCGTGCAAATTTTCGGTAAGCCTGTGTATGAATACTCGTACCGTGATGCGGTGGGGGAGGGTTTTCTTGTTGACCATGACGCGCCGCATATTATCGAAACAAAGTTGAACACCGAGGGCATTGTGTACAAGCCCGGCGAAATCGTTGTTATGTACGACCCCTTTACGGGCGAAATTACAAACAGCGACGAACTCGAAGACGAAATCGGCTTTGACGTTGAGCATTTTAACCGGCAGGTGATTACCGAAAATTTCAACCGTACGACACTTGCGGAAATTGCTGATAATCTCAATCCGGAAGGCGACGGCAAAACCCTCATTTTTGCCGTTGACGATAACCATGCCGACCTGATTGTGAAAATTCTCAAAGAAATTTACGAGCCGATGGGAATATCAAACGACGCCGTTATGAAAATAACCGGAAGCATCGGCGGCGGCAACCAAAAAAAAGTGCAGGAAGCGATAAATCGGTTTAAAAATGAAAAATTTCCGAATATCGTCGTAACCGTTGACCTGCTTACAACGGGGATTGACGTGCCGGAAATAACTTCGCTTGTTTTTATGCGACGAGTAAAATCGCGCATTTTATTTGAACAAATGTTGGGTCGCGCAACGCGCCTTTGTTCCGCGATTAGCAAAACGCACTTTGAAATTTATGATGCCGTCGGCGTTTATGAATCCCTCGCCCCGGTAAATACAATGAAACCCGTTGTTCAAAATGCCGCCGCAACTTTTGAGGATTTGCTTTCCGGTCTTGACGCAACGGAAACCGACGGGCAAATTAAAAATTTGATTGACATGATTGCGGCAAAAGTCCAGCGCAGAAAGCGGAATTTAAGCCCGCCGGCGTTTGAGCATTTTATCGACGTATCCGGCGGAATAAATCCCGAGCAGTTTGCCGAAAAAATCAGCGGCATGAATCCCGCCGAAGCGAAAAATTTTATTTTTGAAAATGCGGGGCTGTTTGAGATTCTTGCGCAGGGCGGGGTGTACGGTTCGCGCGCTGTGGTGATTTCAATCCACGAAGATGAACCGGTGCGCCACAGCCGAGGTTACGGCAACGGCAGAACGCCGCAGGATTACTTGGACGAATTTAACGCATTTATAACCGACAACATGAACACAATTGCCGCGCTGAACGTAGTTTGCACTCGTCCGCAAGAATTAACGCGGGAAACATTAAAAAGCCTTAAACTTGAACTCGACCGCAATCGCTTCACCGAGCAGCAGTTAAACACAGCATGGCGCGAACTTAAAAACGAGGACATAGCCGCCGATATTATCAGCTATATTCGGCGTTGCGCGTTGGGAGCGGAACTCGTCAGCCGTGAAGAGCGCGTAAAACGCGCCGCCGATAAGTTGCGCAAAAATCACAACTTCAATAAAATGCAGCTTGAATGGTTAAGTCGCATCGAAAAGGCTGTTGTTGCCGAAACGGTTATCGACCGTGAAATTTTTGATGCCGGTGCATTCAAATCGCAAGGCGGATTTGCGCGGACAGATAAAATTTTCGCGGGCAAACTTGATGATTATATTCGCGAGCTTAACGAATACCTTTATGAAGACGGAGGCGCGACGGCATGATAAACCGAGAACCGGCGGACATTAAAACAATTTTGAATGCTTTTGCACACGGTGCCTTTTTGAGAAAGGAACATTTTAAATGCCAACAATATCAATGTTTTTAGGAATACTGATAAAGATGAACTGGAAAGACACAGGTCAACATAATACACCGCATTTTCATGCTTTTTACGGCGAGCATGAAGCGGTGTTCGGTTTCGACGGCGAAATTATAGCGGGTTCGTTCCCTCGCAGACAAAGCGTGTTTGTTAAGGCGTGGGCATTGATTCACGAAGGACGAGTTGGCCGCAAATTGGAAACTCGCCGTAAACAGCGAAGTGACATTCAGAATCGACCCCCTGAAATAGGAGGAAAGGCATGAGCGACATTATAAAAGGCGAGGCACTCGGTCCTCGCGTAACAAGCGCAACAGCTACCGACGACTACCGAATTTTTTTAACCTTTACCACGGGTGAAAAACGTGTGTTTAATGCCGCGCCGCTTTTGGAAACGATTGCATTCAAGTCCTTGGCAAACAAAGCATTTTTTCAATCGGTGAAGGTTGCATACGGCTCTGTATCGTGGCCCAATGATATTGACTACTGCCCTGATACCCTGTATATGGAGAGCGTGCCGGCAGAATAAATTTTCCGCGGGAGGAATCCGGGGCGTGTTCCCGTTCCTCAATTGGCAAAAAATCGCCTCAAAATCCGGGCATTAGAGCAATTTGGTTTTGCGTTGTCCGAAAACAAGGCGGAAAATCGCGGGATTCAGCGCGTTTTCCGACGAAGTTTGAGGCTATGCAAAACCAAATTGCTATGTCGTAAATGGGAACACGCCCCAATTCCGTTTTATCGCACTCTGAAAAATGAAGGGGTGAAAATTGATGCCGAAAGCTAAAATGCAATCCCTCCCGCCGGAGGAACGTTTGGCGCAGGCACTTGTGCCGGCGGACGAGCAGCCCTATGCCGTGCCGGAGAACTGGGTTTGGACGAGATTGGAAAGTATTAACGGTTATCAAGGCTCATCCGTTGAACCTTCAAGAATGCAAAATTGCTTTTTTGAACTTTACAGTGTGCCGAGCAGTGAATACGATTACCCCGAAATGCTCCAAGGTTTTGAGATTGGTTCAAGTAAACAAGCAGTGAAAAAAGGTGACATTTTACTTTGCAAAATAAATCCGAGAATAAACCGTGTTTGGAATGTTTCGCAACATACGAAAAACCAAGCTGTTGCTTCTTCCGAATGGATAGTTGTTCGCAGCCCTAATATTCACGAAAAATACTTGTTATGGTGCTTGCGGTCGGTTTACTTCCGTGAATTTATGCTTTCAAATGTGTCCGGCGTCGGCGGTTCGCTAATGCGAGCGCAACCAAAGTACGTAAAAACTTACCCTGTCCCCGTCGCTCCGCCTGCGGAACAACATCGCATCGTCACGCGCATCGAAAGCCTGTTTGAAAAATTAAACCGCGCGAAAGAATTGGTTGCGTCCGCGTTGAGCAGCTTCGAAAACCGCAAAGCCGCAATCCTCCACAAAGCCTTTACCGGGGAGCTGACGGCTGCTTGGCGTAAAAAAAACGGGGTATCATTCGACAGTTGGGAGCATACATCTCTTGGCGAAACGGACATTGAAATTATTGACGGTGACAGAGGTGAAAATTATCCCAAAAAAGAGGAATTCGTTGAGGATGGATATTGTTTGTTCCTGAATGCAAAAAATGTAACGAAAAATGGATTTGTTTTTGATGTTTGCCAATTTATCACAAAAGATAAGGACCTCATATTGCGCAAGGGCAGATTGATGAAAAACGATGTTGTTTTAACTACACGGGGAACAATTGGAAATGTTGCGCATTTCAATGACACCATACTATTTGAGAATATGAGAATAAACTCCGGCATGGTAATTTTTCGTGCCGGGAAATCCCTGTACCAACCATATGTTTGTTTGCTTTTCAGGTCGGGCATCATTTATAACCAAATTGCAAGCATTAAGACAGGTAGCGCACAGCCGCAATTACCAATAAAAATAATGATAAATTTGGTATTGCCCGTTCCGTCCGTTCCCGAACAACTCGAAATCGTCCGCATCCTCGACAGCCTTTTAAAAAACGAAAAATCCGCCCGCGAATTATCCGACACTCTCGGAAAAATCGACCTTATGAAAAAATCTATCCTCGCTCGCGCCTTTCGCGGGGAACTCGGCACAAACGACCCGCACGAGGAAAGCGCAATCAACCTTTTGGAGGAGAGCATAAAATGACAAATCAGGAAATCGTATCAAAACTGTGGAATTTGTGTAACGTGCTTCGTGACGACGGGATAACCTATCACCAGTACGTTACCGCGCTGACATATATTTTATTTTTGAAAATGGCCAAAGAAACCAACTCCGAAGAGCAAATCCCCGCCGAATATCGGTGGGATGTTCTTGTGAAAAAGCAGGGCATAGAATTGAAACATTTTTACGCGGAACTTCTTGCGCATTTGGGCGAAAACTGCAAAGGGCGTATTCGCGAAATTTACTCAGACGCGCGTTCAAACGTGGGTGAGCCGAAAAATCTCGAAAAAATTATCACAAGCATCGACGGCCTCGACCGGTATTCTGCCAAAGAAGAAGGTTTGGGCAACCTGTACGAGGGATTGCTTGAAAAAAACGCAAGCGAAAAAAAAATCCGGCGCGGGACAATATTTCACGCCGCGAGTTCTCATAGATGTGATGGTGCGGCTGATTGACCCCAAGCCCGGCGAACGCTGCAACGACCCCGCTTGCGGTACGTTCGGATTTATGATAGCCGCCGACGCGCACCAAAAAGCCGCAACGGATAATTATTTCGACCTCGGCGACATAGCCGCGCAGGATTTTCAGCGCGAGAAGGCTTTTACCGGTTGCGAACTTGTGCACGATACGCATCGCCTCGCGCTGATGAATGCCATGCTTCACGACATCGAGGGCGAAATTTTGCTTGCCGACACCCTTTCCAATCAGGGCAAGCGCATGAGCGGCTTTGACGTTGTGCTTACAAATTCGCCGTTCGGCACAAAAAAAGGCGGCGAACGTGCCACCCGTGACGACCTTGCTTATCCGACTTCAAACAAGCAGCTGAATTTTTTGCAACATATCTACCCTTAACACCGGCGGAAACGCTCGTGCCGCTGTTGTTTTGCCCGACAACGTACTTTTTGCCGACGGCGACGGCGCGAAAATTCGTGCCGACCTCATGGACAAATGCAATTTGCATACCGTGTTGCGCTTGCCCACGGGAATTTTTTACGCGCAGGGCGTTAAAACGAACGTGCTGTTTTTTACGCGCGGCACAACGGAACACGGCAACACTTCCGACGTTTGGGTTTATGATTTGCGTACAAACATGCCCGGTTTCGGAAAAACCAATCCGCTCAAAGCGGAGCATTTTGCAGATTTCGCTGCGGCATACGCGGCAAGCGACCGTTCCGTCGTTACCGATGAGCGTTGGAATAAATTCACCCGCGAGGAAATCGCCCAAAAAGGCGACACCCTCGACGTCGGCTTGATTCGTGATGACAGCGTAATCGGCTACGATGACTTGCAAGACCCTGTCGAAAGCGGAATTGAAATTGCCGCGCAGCTTGAAGAAGCTGCCGACCTTATTATGAGCGTGGTTAAGGAGTTGCAAAGTTTGGAAGGATGTAATAAAGCATAACAAAAAAGCATAACAAAAAAGGATGGTGCTTGATATGTCGGCGTTAAAAGAGCAGGCATTTGAAATTATCAGAGAGTTGCCGCAAGAAAAAGTTTCAATTGCAATTACGGTTTTACGTGGTTTGCAGGCTCTCAGCCAACAGGAAACGGCAAGCGCACCGGAATCCCCTTCCGCAATGGGGTTATTAAATAAATATGCCAATCCCGCACTGATTCCGTTGGAAAAAGAAGCATGGGGCATGGCAATGGAGGAAAAGCATGGTGCTGATTGACGCAAATGTTATTTTGCGCCATGTTTTGAAAGATAATGTTGAAATGGCGCAACAGGTCGAGGACTTGCTTAAAACCAATAAGGTGTATGCAGGTCTTGAGGTTATTGCAGAGGTAGTATACGTTCTCGAAAAAGTATATAAAGTTGAACGCAATGATATTGTTAATACTTTGCGTGTGTTCTTTAGTCATTCGAGTATATCGGTTGAATCAAACGAGGTGCTTGATATTTCATTCTCGCTTTTTGATGCCGGGAAGTTCGATTTTGTTGACACCGTTTTATATGCAAAAAACAGAGTATACGGATATGACGTGTTTACCTTTGATAAGAAACTGAATGCTGTTTTACAAAGCCGAATCACGGAGGAATAAGGATGCCGAAAACTAAAATGCAATCCCTCCCGCCGGAGGAACGCTTGGCGCAGGCACTTGTGCCGGAGGACGAGCAACCTTATGCCGTGCCGGAGAATTGGGTTTGGACATATTGGAAAGTTTGCGGAAATTTAACTGCCGGAATCGGGTTTAAACCGGCGTTTCAGGGGTTCACGGAATACGATATACCATTCTACAAGGTTGGCAGTTTAAAACATACGGATGATTTCGGTTATCTGCATGATGGCTCAAACACAATAAATGAAGAAATTCGTGCGGAACTCAAAGCAGCACTGATTCCCGCTAATTCAACGATTTTTGCAAAAATCGGTGAAGCCATCAGGCTAAATCGCCGCAGCTTAAATTCTGCGCCGTGCTGTATCGACAATAACCTGATAGCTTTTGTGCCGTTTCCTGTTTGCAATCACAAATTTGCATTTTTTTGGAGTACCGCCAAGGAGTTTTATGGTTTGGCAAACGCAACTACTGTGCCGGCAATCAGAAAATCAGATTTGGAACGACTCCCTTTTCCCTTGCCGCCTTTGCCCGAACAACATCGCATCGTCACGCGCATCGAAAGCCTGTTTGAAAAACTCGACCGCGCTAAAGAATTGGTTGCGTCCGCGTTGAGCAGCTTCGAAAACCGCAAAGCCGCAATTCTCCACAAAGCCTTTACCGGAGAATTGACGGCTGCTTGGCGCGAGGAAAACAGCGTCAGCTTTGAAACGTGGACGTCAAAAAAAACTGGGCGAGTGCGGCTCGTTGGAGCGTGGTCGTTCGAAACATCGTCCTCGCAATGCACCGGAATTATTCGGAGGGGTGTATCCGTTTATACAAACCGGAGATGTTGCAAATTCAGATGTATATATAACGGCACATAAGCAAACGTTGAGCGAAGTCGGATTGGCGCAAAGCAGATTATTTCCGACGGGAACGCTCTGTATTACAATTGCCGCGAACATTGGAGATGTCGCCATACTTAGCTACGATAGTTGCTTTCCTGACAGCGTAGTGGGATTTACCCCGAATAATCAAAACAATTCTAAATTTTTTTTCTACGCAATGTCGATTATGCAACAAAAGTTAGAATCCGAAGCCCCGGCAACAGCCCAAAAAAATATTAACTTGCGGATATTGACAGAAGTTGAACTGATATTGCCGACCCTGCCCGAACAACTCGAAATAGTCCGCATCCTCGACAGCCTTTTAAAAAACGAAAAATCCGCCCGCGAATTATCCGACACTCTCGAAAAAATCGACCTTATGAAAAAATCTATCCTCGCTCGCGCCTTTCGCGGGGAACTCGGCACAAACGACCCTCGTGAGGAAAGCGCGTTAGGGTTGCTGTAGTTTTTTCCGCGAACTCCGCATGTTGAAGCGGGCGCATGTCGAAGCGGGGTTAAAATCTCCGCCTCGTTGCGTCGGCACGAGCGAAATTTTTAAAACCTTTTTAAAACCTATCGGGAATCGGTCAGCTGTTGATAGGTTTTTTTTAATTCCGCGCCCCGCCCTCACGGTTCTCAAGGGCGTTCGCTTATATAGCAGTTTTTAATTCGGTACGGAAAATTTGCTATGCATTGTAAGCAGTGCGCTCGATGTCGTTTTCGGGAAAATCGCCCGAAAACAACCGGTCGCGCACTACAATGCATGTACGCAAA
>WQVC01000028.1 GCA_009781765.1 Defluviitaleaceae bacterium
ACTATTTTGTATTGCTCTGCGGGTTGCCTCTGTCGTTTTGGCGCATCCGTGTAATATTTGTCCCATAGTTTTTTGTTCTCCTTTGGCAATTCATTTGCACCATTATAACATGGGACTAAACAGATGATTTGAACGCGAACGCGGGGCGTTCTCATTCCGACGGTACAACATCGGCACCGGAAAGCGGACATATTGACGCCGAAAAGTTACCTGAAAAAATCGAAACGGCTGACGACCTTATTGCAGCAGAAAAAGGGCGAAACGATATTAAATCAAAACCGAAGCCCCATGCGGTTAAGGCTCATTTGGGATATTATTTCGTATTCAATCTCCTTGCGTTCGCAGCATCCGGGAATCTCTTTAACAGGGCAGATTCTACAGTGGCAACTACGGCATTCGCAGCCTTGTTTCTGATTTCATGCATTAAACTCATTGGCATCATTGTAATTTTCGTACTATTTTTTGTTGCTAAGACCTTCGGTTATTTGAAGAATAAAAGAGCGTATTCAAAAACGAAATATCGACTGACTGCGTATTACCGGCTCAGAGACGGCGGCACACCCAAAGACCCGGAAGCGGAATATTATTGGCTAAAGCAAGCCGAAGATAACGGCAGCATGGAAGCACTCGGGCTGAGATGTTACTATCTGATTGAAAACGGGCTGGGCGTACAACAAGGCATCGACGTCTTAGAGAAAGTCGCAGACCTCGGAGGGCGAAATGCTCTCGTCGAAATAACGGAAAACTGGATTGATATTGTTACTCAAACCGAAGCCGGTTCAGATGCTCTTGATAAAGTTATCGAATGCCTCAACGGGTTTAGCCGCGACCATGCCGACGGCAGGGCAAAGTTGTTACCGGCGTTAGAGAAATTAGAGGAAGAAAGAGCGCGGATTCGGATGATACAGTTGCAAAAGGAGGCAAAACATGCTTAACCAAACCATCTTAGAAATTCTCAAAAAAATACAAGCCGACAACCCGCAAATATTTTTAAATTCCGGGCGAGTTGCGGCATTTTTAAAAGACTTGACCGCAAATGACAGCCAATATAATGCCGTAATCAGATGGATTGAAATTTCGCTTGCCGATTTTGATGCGTACGCCCGCATCAAAGACGACTATCTTAAAAACCATGATTTTGCCCGTCCCGGCATTTATGAAAGCCTTCTTAACGAAGGCGCGTCGCCGGAAATTGCAAAAGAGGTAATCGGATATTGGTCTGAATTAGCCGGCTTCGCGCCGGAGTCGGTTGCCGGTGTCGAGGATGATTTGGAAGCGGGTGCGGCGTATTTGAATGCCGATGACATCGTAAATGCAAAAGCCTGCTTAACGCGGGCGTCGTCCGGCGGAAATCCCCGCGCACTGTACAAGCTCTGCGGTTGTTATATTGAGGAAAGAAACATGTACAAAGCCTTTGAATACTGCAAAAAAGCGGCTGAAGCCAAGGTGAGCGACTGGCCGGAGGAAAAAGAAAGCATTGCAAATGCGCAGTATGAATTAGCTCTGTTTTATGCGCGTGGCGAGGATGGCGTAGCCGAAAACCCGAAAGAGGAATTTCGTTGGATAGCGCAGGCAGGAATAAACGGACACCTTGAAGCACTCGGGCGAACCGGCTATTATCTTGCTGTGGGAACGGGTGTGGAACAAGATGAGGCGAAAGGTTTAGCCATTTTAGAAAGAGCCGTAAACCTCGGAGATGAAAAAGCTCTCGCCCGAATATCGGAGATATGGTTGAACAAAGCCATTCAAACTAAAGATGATGTAAAGGCTGTTGATAAAGCTATTTATTGGCTCTCTGCGCAGTTAGAGAAGGGTGCGTTTGCTGATGATACGATGAAAAACGGCTTGGAAATGGGTTTGACGGCGTTAAAGGACAAGAAAAAACAACTTGTTTCTGCGAAGCGGGCATCTCTCTTGGGGGTGACACACGACACAGACCGCATCGTGCGTGAGGAAGCGCGTCCGCCGGTGTCTGAACCCCCGTCCCCTGCAAAAGTTGAACCCCCGAAACCGAAGCCGCAAATAAACATAACCCCAACTTTCAGAAATTTTCACGCGGAAATGGATGAAGCAAATCGCGAACTTAAACACAATGCAGAGATGGCCGGCATACTCACACAACGAGGTAATTTGAATATGGCGGACCACTATCTGATAGAGGGCGCGGAACAAATGCAGCGTTTGGAGTGGATAAGTGAACTTCAAAAACTTAAATATGCTGTTCAAAATAAGATGGAAAATTATGCTGACCCGAGCGAATGCTTTGCCGAAATAATGCAAATGGGCTATGAGAGCTTGCAAGAAGCTACACCGCAGTTTCGAGAGATGGGCGATGTGATTTTTCAAGAGATTCTCAGAAAAGACCCTCTGTATTGCGATGCACATGTAGGAAGGCTTTGCGCGGAGATGTCCGTAAAGAGTGAGCAGGAGCTTACAGGCTCAACGCGAAAATTAGATGACAGCGAACACTACAAAAACGCTTTGAAATGCGCCGATGCGGAGTATCGAATAAAATTGGAAGGCTATAACAATAGCGAACATAAAAACAACAATAGCGAACATGGAAACAATCGGTACGATGAGCTGATTGCGCAATGGAAAGAACTTGAATCAAATGCAAGAAAAGGCACGGGCAATTATTCAGAAAAACTTCGCTTGCTTGCAAAAGCATTTCAGCAATTAAATTATAGGGATTCCCATGAGCAGGCAAATATGGTATTTCGATTGGTTGACACGTTGGAGAAAGAACGTGCAAATGCCGAAAGAAAACACGAGGAAGAGCAGCGCGAATTCGAAAGAATCAGGGCAGTAAGGTTGGAGAGCGAGCAGCGCGAAATCCAAAGAAAAAGAGACGAAGAGCAGCGCGAAAGGGAGCGGACGTTATCGTATAAGGTAAGTACCTTTTTCAACCGCATAAAAACCGGCGCAGCCTCAATCATAAATAAAGTCAGTGACATTGCAAAACGCATCCCGCTTAAAGGTATTCTGTTTACAGTCGGAATGGTAATTATAGCCTTTAACGCATATTCTGTTTACGCTGTACACAGGAGCGTTGCTACTTTTCAACAAAGGTGGTTTATAATTGCATTTGCGGTGTCGTTTGCGATGTTTTCTATTCTTGTTTTCCCTTTTGCGGTGCTTTGGGAGCAGTGCTTCAGCAAAACGAGGGGCGTAGTTTTATCAGTTATGTCGATATTGGCGACGGGTTTTTGGGCAAGTATTCCTTTGTTGATGACGATGAGCCATATTGAGCGAGGCGGACGCCACATATCCGGGACGATATGGGACAGGCGGTGGATACCGTTAGATATTCCGGTGTGGCTCAGCGTATTAACGCAGGGATGGCTTCCGTTGATATATCTTGCAATTTTTGCAACAATCCTCTTTATACTGTTCGGCATGAGAGTAAAGAATGGAGATTTTTAATGTTTCGCGTTTGCAAGCAGAAAATATTGAAAACGCCCCCCTCCGTCGTTTATAATTTCGACACAGAGGGGAGCATAATAAATGCCGCCATCAAAAGTAATCGTTCGCAAAAACAAGGGTACGAAATTGCAATATACATTTAAATCCGACTTGCTCTTTAAAATGCTTTTTGCAAAACATCCGCATTTGCTGAAAAGATTGGTTGCGGTACTTCTTGCTATACCGCACGAAAGCATAAGCAAGTTTGAAATTACCAATGCATCAATTCCGCCCGACGAAATCGGTAAAAAGTTTTGCCGATTGGACGTAAATATGATTGTGGACGATAAGCGGGTGAATATAGAAATCCAAGTCGAGGATGAAGGCAATTTTGCCGAACGCTCCCTTTATTATTTCGCAAGAATTTTCTCGTCATCACTTCCCGCAGGCAATGACTACTCGCTTCTTCCGCGTACAATCATCATCAGCATAATTGACTTTGAAATGTTCGATTGCAAAGAAGTGCACTCGGAATTTCAAATGCTTGAAGTAACACGCCGCACCGCACTTACAGACAAATGCGGCCTGCATTTTTTCGAATTGCCGAAAATGCCTAAGGTTGATTCAATCAACCCTAACAATGAAAAGGATTTGTGGTTGGCGTTGTTCAATGCCGAAACTGAAGAGGAGTTAGAAAAATTATCAAAGACCGGAGGTGCGGTGATGGGCGAGGCGATACAAGCATACCGAGGCGTTACTGCCACAGAGGAATTCAGAAGTTTGGAATTTCTGAGGGAAAAAACCCGCCATGATGAAGCGCAAGCGATACGAAATGCCGAACGACGCGGAGAGCAACGCGAAGCTGAAAAATGGCAAGGCGTAGCCGTTGAAAACGAACGGCTTAACGATGAAAACGAAAAGCTCCGGCAACAACTTACCCTGCTTCAATCGAAGCAGTAAAAATATTGCCGCAAAATGCAATTATCTTAAAGGGTTGAAGCAGATGTATGACGATATGCATATTTTAACAAGCTATCATCCCTCCGATTCTCCACGGGTTGACCCGATAATAAACCGGTTGCGTGAGTGCGACCGGTTTATTATTCGTACATATACAGCGAACGCACTTGAGAAGCCCGTTCGCGATAATGCTGTTCCCTCAATGCCTCGCCGCAATGAAATTGTTTTGGTGTTTATAAGTGCGTCGTATGTATTGAACGACTCCTTGCTGCTCGGGGAGTTTGCATATTGCGCGTCGATTGAATGGAAGCCCTGCATAGTTATCCGGTTAGACGAAGAAGATGTAATCCGCCGGTTAAATCCGCCGTTGCTCAGTGTTTTGGAAATGCTTACGGCAAAAAGGCAATGCGCAAATATTGATAACATCGTCGAGGTATTAACGCACTTTAAAATCCCTCCCGCGCCCGCTCCGGCAGGCTATTATGAACCGTGCGAAAAACCATGCGAAGCGTACGAAGGCAACGAGCCTTACATATTTATCAGCTATGCCCATTCGGACGCATCGCGGGTATACGGTCATGTGAAATCACTTTATGAGCAGGGTTGGGAATTGTGGTACGACGAGGGGATAAAGGTAACGGAGCGGTATTTAATTTCAATTTCGGAGAATTTACGGCGTTGCTCCGTTGTTGTGTTGTTTGTTACAAACAGGTGCTTGGAGCGTCCTTTTGTAACAGATTTGGAAATTGAATATGCAAAAAAATTGAAAATACCGATTATTCCCGTGTTGTTGGAAGCAATTGACGAAGACTTCAAATTTCACAACTTGTTAAAATCCGCAATTTCTCCGGATGAGCTGTTCAACGCTTTAAGCAAAACCCGACTGCTTAATCAAGGGCGGCGAATTGCAACGCCTCCGGTTATAAAGCAATTAGAGTACGACGTTCGTATTCCTCCGGTTTTGCCCGATTATGAATTTTCCGTAACCGGCGAAACAATCGTTTTAACAAAATATTCGGGAACGGATGAACATGTAATCGTACCGAGCACAGTATTTGCGGCGGACAGCGTAAACGATTATATCGTAACGGCTCTTGACGGGACATTTTCTCAAAATTGCCGCATCAAGTCGGTAGTTATTCCGCCTACCGTTACGATAATAGGCTACGACTGCTTTTCGAGTTGCAAACTTTTAACGCACGTACAAATACCGGCAAGCGTAACAAGTATCGGCGATTTTGCATTTTGCAACTGCGGAGCATTAAACGATTTGCATTTGCCCGAAAGCATTACAAGCATCGGGCGTTATGCGTTTTCAACGTGCAGTCGCTTAACGTCCGTTAATATTCCGAAAGGCGTAACCGTAATAAGCCCGCATTTGTGCAGTGAATGCGCCGCCCTTCGCGACATCAGTATCCCGGATACGGTAGTTGACATCGGCACCGGTGCGTTTTCGGATACCCGGTGGTTTTACGAGCAACCCGAGGGGCTTGTATATCTTTGCAATCATCTGTATGCACATAAAGGCGAGCAGCGGGACACCGATTTTTTTATAAAAGAAGGTACGCTGTCTGTCGGCGCGGATGCTTTTACAACCTCAACTATCCCTATGCCGTACACGGTACATATTCCGGCAAGTTTAATTTCAATCGGCTGCGACAAAAGCGACTTGGAGATTTTTTCTTGGTTTACGGGAATAAGTTCCGGCTTAGCGGGCATTGAAGTAAGCCCCGGCAATCCTCATTTTTCATCGGAAGACGGGGTTCTTTTCAACAAGGGCAAAACCGTATTGCTGAAATATCCGAGACGGAAATTAAATAACCGTTACACCGTTCCCGCCGGTGTAAAAAAAATAGAAAGCTATGCCTTTTGCAGTTGCAATCGTTTGACATATATTGATTTTCCCGACAGCCTTGAAGAAGTTGGCGAAAATGCTTTTGAGTACAGCAATACAATTGCAAATATCCTTACGCCACTGACCGGTAAGGTAATGCACGGAGGTTCTTTGCCTGTGGTGCGGGATTATCCCCGCGCCTTGATTCTGTGTGACGATATGCCGCGCATAAGCCGGCTTCTTGTTGAGCTGTATTGGGAAGGCTTCAATTTTCATTACGAACCGGAGCATTCTGACTGTGCCGTACGCGAAAGCCCGTGCATATTAGCGTTCTTCTCGCACAGCACCGCAAAATCCGAAAATTTTTTGAAAATACTTGATTCCGCACAACGGGAAGACGCGGAAAAAATTGTTCAAATATTTTTGGACGGTTATTTCGAAAATCCGCACAATATACGAACCCTGCATCATTATCAGGCGATTGTACAAGAGCGTGTGTCGCCCGATGAGTTTGCGGGTAAAATTCGCAGTACGCTTCGCAAGCACGACTGCGCACTCGGACACGCAAGAGGATTTAATGTTCGGAAGCATGACCGGGGCGTGGCAATAACGGAATTTCAACCCACGGATTTCGTGCATGTTATTATTCCGAAAACATTTTTCGGGTTGCCTGTTACGTCGATTGACAGCGGCGCGTTCAGCAATTGCACAGTGGAAAGCATTGTTATTCCGGATTGCGTTGAAAGCATCGGAAGCTCGGCGTTTTATAATTGCCGTTCGCTGAAAGAGGTCAAAATCGGACGCGGCGTTACCGAGATAAGCAGCTCCGCTTTTGAAGGATGTTCCGCCCTTACGCATATTGATTTTCCCGATTCGGTGCAAACGATAGGCGATTCGGCGTTCGGTGCTTGCATTTCGTTAAAGTATGTAAAAATTCCTGATTCCGTAATTGCATTGGGCGCGTTTGCATTTTCCGGCTGTTCCTCCCTTGCGGAACTTGTTCTCGGTGACGGGTTAAAAACGGTCGGCGACAAACTGCTTTTAGATTGCGGGGCTTTAACCGCCGTTTCATTAGGTGCGAACATAGGCGCGCAGGGTTGGGACGACTTGGGATTGTTCCGGCATACATGGCGAAACAAGGGTACAAAAAATAATACGTGGTCTGTTGTTTTGCGTGACATTTTCGTAAGTCCGAACAACCCGCGGTTTACAAGTGTTGAAGGGGTGCTGTACAGCAAAGATATGTCTGAAGTTATTTTTTGTCCGCCCGCTCGAAATGCCGAACCGCCGAAAGGCTTGCCCGCGCCCGTAGTTTATAACGCAGACAACACGCCGTTTTTTAAGGCAACGAAGGAAGAGCGGTTGCAAGCGGAGCAAGCCGTCGGTCGCTTGCTTCAGCTCAGTATAGGTATTGAGGCTTTATTTTTGCACAATAAAATTCCCTACGTATGCGGGTTCGTGGATTATGACGAACCCAAGGGGCTTGAAATTATAAATTGCTTTCACGAATACCCCGAATGGGTTATCGGCGGCGTATACTTTGCCGGTGAAAATTTTCTTTTCGCGTTGTCTCAAAAAGTATACTTTGCAGATAAGCCCGAAAGATTTCCGGATTGGATTATGGAGGACAGCACACTTTCTGCGGTATCTTCCGCAAATAATGATGTGATTGTTTATTTGCCCGATTCATCCGAGGGAATTATCGCTATGGTTTTGGAAATAACGCGAATCAAGGGTAGGAAATAACGCCTCGCCTATGCCTTGTAAGCGGCTCGCTCAATGTCGTTTTGCTTCGCAAAACAACCGGTCGCTCGCCACAAGGCATTTACGGCGAGGCGTTATTCGGAACTCTTGATTCGCGTAAATATGTAACGGGGCTGCCGGATTGTAAATTCCGGCAGGATTCGCATTTTCAAGGCGACCTCTGAAAACCCGTCTTTTCGCATATGTCGCTTCTCGGAAAATGGCCTGAAGCCGCCATTTCCCTGCGATGCGACACAGCTCAAAGCGGGTTTTCGGAGGTCGCCTCAAGTGAACTCATACCCGGGGGGTAAATTTGAGTGGTTAAGCACCTCAATAATGTGCAGTTGATTATTTTCGGCTAAGCGAATTATTTCGTCGGTGCCCCAAATGCGAACCACCGGGGTTAAACGTGAGTCCAAATCGGTTTCGGCAACGAGGGCAAGCCTTTCGTCGGAAAGTTTTACTATTGTATTAACGGGGTAAAATTCCAATTTTTCAAAGAATGCGGTTACAACATCGTTGTCGAAGGCGATGCCGGCATCTTTGCAAATTTGACGAAAAGCATCGTCGGGGAGCATCGGCGAACGATACGGGCGGTACGAAGTAATGGCGTCGTAAACGTCGGCTACGGAAATTATTTTGCTGAAAAGCGGAATTTCATTTCCGACAAGCCCTTTCGGGTATCCCGTGCCGTTCATTTTCTCGTGGTGAAACATGATGGCGTTCCAAAGCTCGACGTCACCAACGGCATGTGCTTTTAAACTTGACGCGCCCAGTGATGAATGAAATTTAATTTGCGCAAACTCGTCGTTATCCAGTTTTCCCTTTTTGTTGAGAATTTCCAACGGAATTGCCTGCTTGCCGATGTCGTGAAGCATGGCGCATCGCCCGAGGCGCAAAAGGTCGTGCGATTTAAGCCCGAGTTCCCGCCCCGTTGCTATGGAAAGAAGCGAAACGCTGATGGAGTGGTGATAGGTGTATTCGTCATACTGCTTCAAATCGCTGATGTGAACAAGCCCCGATTCGTCGTGGGAGAGGGCGCGAATCAGGTCGCCTACAACCGTATCCAAATTTTTGAGGCTCTGATACGCGGTGGTTTTGTTGGCGGTTTTGTTCAAATCAAGGTTGCCGAACAGTTCTTTTATGTTGCCCAGAGCTTCTTTTTTAAGTTCTTCGCTGAGTATGCCCTTGACCCAACAACGCTTTTCGGTTACGGCGTCAGATGTGTAGGTTGGGCGGTCGGGTTCTTCCGGCGGCGTATTCAACCACACCGGAACAGTTTCAATTTCGCGCCGTTTAAGTACGCGAAGCAGAGTTTCGTCAATTACATAACCCTTGCGCGCAACCAATGCGCCCGCCCCCGCATCCGCATAAACAGCTTCCGCAAGTTGCATTCCCGGTGTCGCGTCTCCGGGTTTTATATGGTGAATATACATTTTTTTCGCCGCCTTTTGTAAAAATTCGACCGGGAACATCAGAAGCATTCCCGGTCGGTAAAAATTTTTTTATTGCATGGGAAGCAGCTCCGGCTTCGAGGGAATGTGTAGCAAGTCACACGTGTCCCCGGCGTTCAATGCGCGCTTGGCGCGCGATTTATTTCTTCTTCTTTTTAAAAATTGAAAAGCGCGACTTTGCCGGTGCGCCCCAAACAAGCATGTCGCGCATTTGATTTTCTTCGATATTGCGGGTGATTTTGCCGTCAACGGCAAAAGATATTGTGCCGGTTTCCTCGCTTACAATTACAACGCAAGCGTCGGAAACTTCAGTAATGCCCACTGCTGCGCGATGGCGCGTTCCGAGGGAGGCTTCGAGAGATTCGGCGGTAAGCGGCAAAATACACGATGCGGAACTTACCCGATTGTTGCGAATAATTACTGCGCCGTCGTGCAGGGGCGCGTTTCGTTCAAAAATATTAAGCAGAAGCTGAACAGAAATTTGAGCGTCGAGGGGGATTCCGCGACGTTCGTGTTCGCTGATATCAACTTCGTGTTCGATTACGATTAACGCACCCGTATAATTTTTTGAAAGAGTGTGCGTGGCTTTGATAATTTCGTCGGCGGTATGCGCCGAAGTGTGAACTTGTTTTTCGCCTTCGTCGGTGAGATGGATGAGATATTCTCCCTTGCCGAGCTGCTCCAGAGCCTTGCGCAGTTCGGGCTGAAATAAAATAACCACCACTACAAGCCCCAAGGCGGCGGCGTTGTCGATTATCCAACGCACGGCAATCAAATCGAAAATGCTTGCGATTACTGCAACAACCAAGATTATTGCAAGCCCGCGAAGCAAAATCCACGCCTGCGTACGCCGAATCCATCGCATCACAAGATACAGCAAAACTGCGATAATTAAAATATCCAAAACTTGCGCCGGCCCCAACGCGGGAATATGAAATGCCGGCACGTTAAAAAGGTCTAAAATCCAAGTGTTGAGCCTGTCAAGCATTTTATCACCCCTCCGCCGGCGTGTCCTCCTCTTCCTCCTCCGGGGCGTCCGGTCGGATGCGTTTCACGCTGCGTTGCGATTTTGTCATTATTACTTTGGGAACGATGCGAACGTGGTAGTAGTTTTTATCGTCCTCGAATTGAACGGCTTCGGCGCGTTGATAGTCCAAAATTCCGTCGAAGAAGCGGATAATTATTGCAAGCGCGCCGCCAATCAGTGTGCCTAAAATTACTATGCCGATGTTTACTGTGGCAGAATCGTATATAACCGCGATTATAAAGCCGAAAACCGTCATTACGCAGCCCAACCCGATTGCGATTTCCTTGGCATAGTCGATTTTAAGGCGGCTTACGAAATGCACAAGCACAATTACCATCGCGAACACTATTGCGGTAAAAATCCATGTGTGATGCCCCGTAAAACTGCCCATTATTGCGGAATAAACATCGGAGAAAGCGTCGGGAATGTCGCCCAAAACTTCAACAATGTCGCGGTCAACGGCGGCAGCGGGAGTTGTAACGGCAGTCGGTGAAATCAGGCGGGAAAGCCCCGCAAATTGCGCTTGCAAAAACACGCCCACCGTTACCGGAATCACCGCCGTAACCGGGAAATACAGCCCCACAACAAGCGGCACAAGGTACGGCATGTTAAACCGAAACGCAATCAGCGTAAATATGATGATGATGGATTCTCTTGTGGCCATTCGTGCGTAGAAAAGAAAAATCAGCAGCAGGAACACAAAAACGGCAATTGCCGCTTCGGCATTTGCGGAAAATTGCAACGTTGTAAGCAAAATTATTACGACCCACGACAAGTTCATGGGCATTACAACGAAAAGCACCGCAAACAAAAATGTCAACAACCACGGCGCGACCGAACCCATAAGCGGCGCAACCGATTCGTGAGAGTGTCCTATTGAATTTATCGACGTAAATATGAAAATTCCTAACAGGAACTTTAGTGCGGGCATAATAAAAATTTCGTATCGTTTGAAAAACTTTACGATTTCCTCGCGTGCGACAAGCAATTGTTCCATAAAAACCTCATCCGTCACGGGGCGGAGGCCCCGGTTTTAATGTGTAGCGCGGGCGTGATTCTTCGCGACTTTCGCGTCGCGCACGTGTTTCGCGTGTTTCCTGAATATTCGGGCGCGGGCGTGTGCTTGACATCGCGCGGGCGGAAACATTTGCAAGAGGGTCGGGGCGCGCGGTTGCAGCCGGACGCGCAGGGCGTTCGGTTCTTTCGGGAAAATCGTCGCGAGCGATACCGGCATCACGGCGTTGTTCGGGGCGACGGTCATCATATGCGGGACGTGCGGGGCGTTCGCTTCCCGCGATACGGTCAACGCCTCCGGCGACGCGACGTTCATCGCGAACAGGGCGTCTGTCGGGAAGACCGGTGCGGCGTTCCGCCCCTGCGTAGCGTTCATTTCCGGCGCGATGTTCCGGGCGGCGTTCGCCTCCGCGCACGACCCCGCCGGAACGTTCGTGCATTTCGCGTTCGCGTTCGCGCAGGCGAGCTTCGCGCCGTTCGCGGAAATCGCGCTCGATTGTCGGTTCGTCGGCGATTTTTTCGGGGGATTCGGCAGAACCGATTTTTCGTTCCGTTGCTTCCAAAAAGCTCAGCAGATTTTGATAATTTTTCAGCCGCTTTTGTACATGATAATACTCGCGCGTGCCCTGAAGCGTTCCGATTAAGGAATACAGCGCGATTATTGCCACCAAAATAAGAACGGATTCAACAACATGTGTACGCAAATCCATTTCAAAAACATCTGCGCCTTCAACAAAAATTACGCGAAGCCAATAAATTGTAAGCAAAACTATTCCGCCCAAACAGGCGGAAACGCGCGTTCCGATGTTCTTTTTGTAGATATAATCGTGCCGAAAATACTCGTTTGCGGCGCGGTCAGACGGACCTTCGTGCTTATCGTAAAGCGCGAGCTTCGTCATAGTGATTGTTCTTTCGCGGTTGACCATAACGTCGTCACCTCGGTGAAATTAACGTGATTTAATATATTACCGGATTCGGTGAAAATTGTAAAAAATATTTTTTACACCGTATTAAAAAGTGATTTTCGGGGCGAAGCCCCCAAAATCACTGCCGGCAAAACCTATCGGTAGCTGCCGATAGGTTTTATTTTTCCGCGAAATCGAACCCGGCTTTTCGGGCGAATTTTGCCCGTGCGTTCAGCCGGTATGCGGTTTTTTCGAATGTGCCTTCGGCGTTCATTTTTATTTTTCGCGAAATTTCCGGAAACAAGGAAGGATTTTGCGGGTCGCTGTCGAATTATTCAAACAGGGGGGTGCGGCGTGTTTTATTCGCAAGACATAATTTCCGAAGTCAAAGCGTTAAGCGATATTGTTGACGTCGTGGGGGGCTATGTGCGCCTTTCGCCTCGTTCGGGCAATTTTTTCGGGTTATGTCCTTTTCATAACGAAAAAACTCCGTCGTTTTCCGTCAACCGCGACAAGCAAATTTTTTATTGCTTCGGTTGCGGCGCGGGCGGAAACGTAATCAGCTTCGTTAAGCGAATCGAAAACATGGATTTTCCGGACGCGCTTAGATTATTGGCGGACAGAGCGCGTTTTAACCTCCCCGAAAAAGGTGCCGATTCCGCCGGCGAGAAAATTCGCGCGGCCGCGCGGGAAATGACCGCGAAAATAAACAAACTCGCGGCGCGATTTTACTACGATAATTTGCATAGCGAACTCGGTGCGAACGCGCGAAAATATTTGGAAAATCGCGGGTTAAGCATCGGAATTATGCGAAAATTCGGGCTGGGGTTCGCGCCGGATGCATGGGATTCGTTGTTGTCGAAATTTCCGGATATAACGCCGGAAGATTTTGAAGCCGCAGGGCTTGTAAAGGCCCGCGCGCCGGGACATTACGACCGTTTTCGCGGGCGTTTGATGTTCCCCATCATCGACAATCGCGAGCGCGTAATCGGCTTCGGCGGGCGAACAACGGACGACAATATAAAAGAGGCGAAATATCTCAACTCGCCCGAAACCGCGCTGTTTCGAAAAAGCGAGTGCCTCTACGGGCTGAATTTGGCGAAAAAAGTGCGCGCGCGGGAAATTATTGTCGTGGAAGGTTACATGGATGTTATCGCGATGCACGCCCACGGGTTCGCGAACACGGTGGGCGTACTCGGCACCGCAACCGGACAAGCCCATGCGCGATTATTGAAAAATACCGGCGCGGAGGCAGTAATTCTCCTTCTCGACAGCGACGAAGCCGGTACGCGAGCCGCACTTCGCGCCATTCCGATTCTTGTGAAAGAGAACTTGAAGGTGAAAATTTTAAATTTGCGCGATGCAAAAGACCCGGACGAGTATTTATCGCGGTTCGGGGTGCAAAAATTTAAAAGTTTGCTCGGTTCGGCGCAGAATCATATCGCATTTCAAGTGGAGCTTGCGAAAAAAAATCACGACCCGGCAACAACCGAAGGTCGCATCGGATTTACCAAGGAAGCCGCAAAAATACTGGCAACATTGCAAAGCGCGATTGAAATTGACGCATATGCGTCCGAAATTTCAAAGCAAACGGAAATTTCGCTCGGTGCAATCAAAAGCGAAATTGAAAAGCATTTCAACAATGAACACGGCGCGAAACACAGCTTCGCGCTTGCACCGCGTACTTATGTAGCAAAAAAACACGGGGAAGACCCCGGGCTTAAAAATGCAAAAAAAGGGCTTATCAACCTGCTTTTTACGCAGCCTGTTGCCGCCCGCGCGTTAAAAAAAGCCGCTTGCCTTTCCGCCGAGGAAATGGGGGAGGGGATTTGGGGCCGATTATTAGAATTATCGTTGACCGGCGCAGTAAAATCGCCGTCGGACGTTTTTGACAGCTTCGAAACCGACGAGGAACATCATGTAATTGCGGAAATTTTCTCCGGCACATCAAAAGAAGCTCCGGCAAGGCTCGCAACAGAACAGCTTTTGAACGATTGCGTTAAAAAAATCAAGCTGTCGCGCACATATTTGCGCATGGAGATGCAAAAAAATGACCCGGATGCAGTAAATTTGCTTCTTTTTGAGAAGAAATCTGTAAATTCGCTGAATATAACGCTAAACGATGGATAAAATATAGAGCGAGAGGAATGGTTTTTTTGAAAGCCTTTGACGACCCGTTGTTAATGAATCGCCTGCAAGAGCTTGCGGCACACGGAAAAAAGAGCAAAAATACCCTCGACCACAAAGAAGTTTTGGAATTTTTGGGCGACGTAGACCTCGACCCCGACCAGCTTGAGCGCGTGTTTGAGTGGCTTGAATCGCAGGGCGTGGAATGTTCATCCGGTATGGGTTCCGACCTCGAAAAGGAGAAGGAAATCGACCTTGCTGCGGTTGAAGGTTCCATAAATATCGACGACCACGTTCGCATGTATTTGAAAGAAATCGGCAAAGTGCCGCTTCTTACCGGCGACGAGGAAGTCGAGCTTGCAAAGCGCATGGAAGCCGGCGACGAAGGCGCGAAGCAGCGTCTGGCCGAGGCGAATTTGCGCCTCGTCGTGTCAATTGCAAAGCGTTATGTGGGGCGCGGAATGCTCTTTTTGGACTTAATTCAAGAGGGGAATTTGGGGCTGATTAAGGCTGTCGAAAAATTCGACTACACAAAGGGCTACAAGTTCAGCACATATGCAACATGGTGGATTCGCCAGGCAATAACCCGCGCAATCGCCGACCAAGCCCGCACAATTCGCATTCCCGTTCACATGGTTGAAACAATCAACAAGCTGATTCGCGTGTCGCGCCAACTTTTGCAGGAACTCGGGCGCGACCCCACGCCGGACGAGCTTGCAAAAGAAATGCAAATGCCGGTGGAAAAAGTACGCGAAATTTTAAAAATCGGGCAGGAACCCGTTTCCCTCGAAACGCCCATCGGTGAAGAAGAAGATTCGCATCTCGGCGACTTCATCCCCGACGATGACATTCCCGCGCCCGCCGAAGCCGCAGCGTTCACCCTCTTAAAGGAGCAGCTCATCGAAGTCCTCGACACCCTCACCGAGCGCGAAGAAAAAGTTTTGCGCTTGCGTTTCGGGCTTGACGACGGTCGCGCCCGCACCCTCGAAGAAGTCGGCAAGGAATTCAGCGTTACGCGGGAAAGGATTCGGCAAATCGAGGCGAAGGCGTTACGGAAGCTGCGCCATCCGTCGCGAAGCAAAAAGTTAAAGGACTATCTGGATTAGGGGCGGGATTACTTATGAAACGATACAACGCGGCCGCGATTATAATTATAATTCACGGGCTTATTGAAATCGCGGGATTTTTTTCCGTTCTGCCGATTTGGCTCGGGGCGGAGCAAAACGAATTTGTTCCCTTCGACCCGCCGTCGCCCGAAATAATAATCGGCGGCGTTATTTGGGGAATCCTTCGGATTATCGCAGGGGTCGGGCTGTTTAAAAATCGCAAATGGGGATTCGCGCTTTCGGTAATTTTTTGCGCCGTCACCATTGCAAAAATGTTTGAAGTTTTACCGTTCGGGCTTATGGACGCCGTTTTGGCGGGAAGCGCGCTGATTTTGATGCTTACGGCGTATTACGGCAAACGGAAAATTGAGGACGCGGCGTGACTTTGCCGCAGGAGCTGCGTGACAAAGGATTCCGACTTGATGACGCTCGGGAAGCCGATTTTGATGCGTATTTTTGCATAAGTCGCGCCTGTTACGAGCCGTATGTTGACGAATTTTTCGGCGGATGGGTCGATGATTTTCAGTTGAATATGAACGTTGAGCATTTTCGTAAAAATTTTTCGCAAACAGCGTTTAAAAAAATTTCCCTCGACGGCGAAGCGGTGGGCTTTTTTGCGTTCGACGAGCAGCCGGATAAAATTGAAGGTATTTCCGTACAAATGCTCGGCAAGGCGCGGAATTTCGGCATAGGCTCGTTTTATTTGCGGCATGTTACCGCTCTTGCAGACGCGGGCGGAAAGCCGATTTTTTTGCAGGTTTTTAAAACAAATCCCGCGAGAAAATTATACGCACGGTTCGGCTTCACGACGTATGATGAAAATGAATCGCATTTTAAAATGCGACGGGATGCGCGAGGCGGTGCGGGAAAAACACGGGTTGCGCGTCCGTCGGATAATATCGCGGAAAGGGTCGTGGGCTTGTTGTGAAAAACACCCTGTCGCCGCGACTTGCGGCAATTCTCGCTTGCGCGGAAAAATGCGAAGTTCTCGCCGACATCGGCACCGACCACGCATACTTGCCCATTGAGGCTGTTCGTGCCGGGCTTTGCGAACGTGCAATCGCTTGTGATGTTGCGGTCGGGCCGCTTGAAATTGCTGCAAGAAATATTCGTGCCGCCGGTTTTTGCGCGGCGAACACGCTTGAGAACTCCGCTCAAGCTGCGCCGAAAAATGCGTTGAAACGCCGTGGTTTTTCGAATTGCACAGTTCTTGAGTGCGTTCGCTCGAACGAAGCCGAAATCAACTCGCGGCAAACGTTCTTTCAACACTCTCTCGGGCGAATCGAAACACGTTTGGGCGACGGGCTTGCGCCTATTGGCGAAAACGAAGCCGACTGCATTGTAATTGCGGGCATGGGCGGCATGAACATCATCGAAATTCTGCGCTCCCGCGCTCGCGCTCGCGCAAGGCGCGGCTCTGACGCCGGGGATATATCTCGCGCGCCGCACATTCCCTCGAAACCGGATTTACTTGTGCGCACTTCCGGGGACGCGCCTTTCGTCGGCGTCAAGCAGCCCGATTTCGCGCCGGATTTGCTTGTGCATACTTCCGGGGATATAAAGGGCACAGGCAAGGAACGCCCGCCGGTGTCGGATATGCTTTCGTGCGCTGGGGACGCGTTTCGTGCGCCGCCGCTTGAATCCGCACGTTTAATTCTCCAACCGCAACACGACGCGGAAGAACTCCGCAGATTTTTACACGCAATCGGGTACAACATAATCGAAGAAAAAATTGCGCGAGAGGGTTCGCGCTTTTATGTAATAATCGTTGCGGAAGCAGCGGAAGCAGCGGAAGCAGCGGAAGCAGCGGAAGCAGCGGAAGCAGCGGAAGCAGCGGAAGCAGGCGAAAAAATCGCGCCTTACACCGATGCGGAATACTTTTCGGGGCGAATTAACGGGCCTGACGCGGCGGATTATTTCGGCGAAATGCGGCGAAAAATCTTGGCGTATTTCGGCGAACTCACCGACCCCGACGCTCGAACGTTGGCCGAAAAACGCTTGGCGTGGATTGAAAGCGCAAAAAAAGCCAACAGGGGGCACACAAACCCCTGCTGACTTTTTCTGTTTTCCGCTGCACACTTGCGGATTTTTGAATTTTAGAAAATAAAAAAAATTTCGGACGTCCGAAACGGAACTTTGCCCCAAGCACTGCCGGCCGGGCGTATACATGCGCAAGAAAACGAGCATTGTTCCTATGTTGTTATTGAGAGCTTCGAGGTTTAAGTTCGAGGCTCGGATGCAGCATAACCGAACGACAGTTCGGTGTCAAGCCTAATGTGACAGGAGAAAATTTATGACAGCAGAAGCGTTAATTAAAATTTTGAACGAGTGGTCGCCGGAGGGGTGTGCCGAAGAATGGGATAACGTAGGGCTTTTAATCGGCGACGCTGCGCAACCGGTGCGTAAAGTTTTGGTCGCGCTTGATGCGACGGAAGCCGTTGTGAACGAAGCTGTGGCGGGAAAATTCGACTTCGTAATCACGCATCATCCGCTGATTCACGACCCGATTCGAAAAATCACAGCCGCCGATTCAACCGGACGAAAAATTCTCGCGCTGATTCGCAACGGCATCGGGCTGTACTGCGCGCACACAAATATCGACAAGTCCGCCGGCGGCGTGAACGATTTGCTCGCCGAAAAAATCGGATTAACGAATGTTTCGCCGCTTATTCCGGAAGCGTATTTCGAAAACAACGCCCCCCCGATTGAAGTTTGCCGCGCAAGCACAAATTTCGGAATCGGCAGGGTAGGGCGTTCGGAAACTACGCTCGCGCAACTTGCCGAACACGTAAAATCCGCGTTGAATTTGCCGTCGGTGCGATTTTGCGGCGATGCGTCAAAAAAATTGAAAAAAATTGCAGTGTGCGGCGGCGACGGCAGCGGCGCAAGATACATCAATGCCGCAATTTCGCACGGTTGCGACGTGTATATCACCGGCGATTTGCGCTATCATGCCGTTTCCGAGGCGATGGAATGCGGGCTTTCATTTATTGATATTACCCATTACGGCGGCGAAATTCTTATCGTTGACGCAATTGTTGAACGTTTAAAAAATTACGTTGAAATTTTTCCTTCATCTATTAACGGGCAGGTTTTCGAAACTCTTTAGGTTTCATGTCAAAAACGGGCAGGTTTTCGAAACGATTTAATGCGAATCTGCGGCAGGAAATAACAGCCCGCCGATGCCTTGTAAGCGGCTCGCATATTTAAATTCCAAATATTCGCTGACATTCCATACGTCACCCTGTATTTAAAAATCAAATCTGCTCAAAATAATCTCGCAGGCAAAACACGCTTGCGAGATTTTTTAAACAGATATTCCGGGGAGGACAAATAAAATGAGTTTGAAACGTTTAATGGCAGCAGGTATGGTTGCGGTAATGCTTACCGCAGGTGCAACGGGTTGTTCCGCAAACACGCCTGAAAGAAACCAAGGCAACAGAAACGGTCAGCGAGTATCTGACGCAGTAAACCACCGTCCGGATTCGTATACCGGACGCACAAACAGAGGTCTGTTCGGGCTTCGCGGCAATGTTAATCGCGCCGCAAGAGAAGTGGACGGAACAGTCCGCGAAACCGCCGCAGACTTCAGAGAAAACTACCGTTCGGCACGTCGTTCAACATTCGGCAGGCCGCAAGCGCGTATCGGCAACACTTTTCGCCGAGGCGCAGACCGTAACATGGCAAGACGGGTTGAAAACACCTATGAAATGAACCGCACCGAACGCGGCATGTCCGGCATGAATCGCGCCGCGCGTCGCGCAGGTGTAACGGGAGTAACAACAGCCAACGCCGACACAGTTCCCGTTTTCTTTAACAAGAAACAAGCAACACCGGCACCGGAGGCAGTACCTGCTCCGACGCCCGCACCCGCACCGGCCCAGTAATGCCGGGAGCATAACACCGGGAGCATATACCGGTGACGACACATTCTCTCGAAGCCGGTGCAAGTTTCGTAATTAAAAAACGCGCCGAGCGCGTAAAAAATGCAATTAAAAAAACAAGAGATGGCATGTGCCCTCTCTTGTTTTTTGTTGCACATGAAAACTGCTCCGGCTTCGCCCCGCATTCTCTCGCGCTTATGCGCCGGCCGAGCGACCCGTCGCAAGAAAAATCTCCTTAAAAATCGCGCTTTGCGCGATTTTTTGATAATTTTTGCCCCGCTTTTTTTAAAAAGCGGGTGGGGGTTCGGGGGCGAAGCCCCCGACAGAACACGCCACGGATTCACATGGGCACGTGCGGGATTTTCCATGTTGCAAGTTTGATGCCGTTTTTTTCAAATTCTTCGACGATGGTTTTGCGGGCGTCGCTGCAAGCGGCAAAATTATTTGCGATTGTTTCGGTCCACATTGACGCGCGAAGCTCTGCGCCGTGAAGCCCGATTGCTCGAAGCAAAACCGGAACTTTCGGCTTGGTTTCAAGCTGTTCGGGCGTTCGAGTGTCAACAAAATCGGGGTGATTGCCGATTACATCCGCCAAAATTTCGCAGGCGAGCGGAATATTCGAATCGAAGGTAATTATTACATCAACAAATGCCGACGCCTGCGGATTGCAAAAATTTGAATTTTCAATAAGCTCCCTGTTGATAACGGAGTTCGGAATAATTATGCGCGAGTTCATAACCGTGCGAATTACCGTGTGCCGCAACGAAATGTCCTCGATAAAGCCCGTGATGTTCGCATTTACAAGATGCACCCTGTCGCCGACTTCAAACGGCTTGAAAATCGAAATAAACAGCCCGTTAAACGCATTCCCGAGCGATTCCTGCGCCGCAAGACCGATTGTAAGCGCGGCAATTCCCGAGCCGGCAAAAAACGCCATGGCGATGTCTTGAAATTGCGAAAACGAACTTAGGGCAAATGCGATTCCCGCCACCCAAATTAACGAACTGAACACCGTTTTCAGAAATTTCAGGTGAATCGTGTCGGACGTGAAAGCTCGCCGCCAAATCAGACGAAAAATTTTTGTAATCACGAGTGCGACCAAAAGTTTTGCACAAAAACGCGCAAGTTCCCATCCGAAATAGTCGCTTTCAAATAAATTTTGAAAAAATGTGTTTATTGCTTCTGCCATGTCAGCCCTGCCTTTCCTGCCTCGCCTTGAATTTCAGCATTCCCAATTTTTTTCGTTTCATTAAAGCTGAATTATAAACTTACGCAGAAGCCTCGTGCAAGTTGCATAGTTTTATTAAAATTGTCTTCATTCGAAACGCATATCGGCTTGACAAATTGCGCCAAAAATGATAATCTCACTCTCTGTTTTGAAGCGGACGGGAAACCGTCTGTTTCATAACGTCAAAAATCTTACAGGAGGTGACAAATGCTCACATTCAACCAACTGGTCAAACAAGGCAGACGCACATCAAAAAAGAAGTCTAAATCGCCGGCTTTGCAAAAAGGGCTTAACACGATTAAGGACAAGCGCACCGACCACTCTTCCCCGCAAAAGCGCGGAGTATGCACTCGTGTGTTCACCGACACACCCAAAAAACCCAACTCGGCTTTGCGCAAAATTGCCCGCGTTCGCCTGTCTAACCAAATGGAGGCCACCTGCTATATTCCGGGTGAAGGCCACAATTTGCAAGAACACAGCGTTGTTTTGATGCGCGGCGGCAGGGTGCGTGACGTACCCGGTGTACGTTATCACATTGTACGCGGCACGCTCGACACCGCAGGTGTGGCTAACCGCAGGCAGGCGCGCAGCAAATACGGCGCGAAACGCCCCAAAAAAGCCTAACGCGCCAAGCGCGTAATGAACGCCGGGGGCATATGTAAGTTCCCGCACGTTCTCTCGAAGCCGGTTCGCCGAGCGGAAGCCGGGGATGCATTTGAGTTCCCCGAGTTCCCTCGAAGTCGATACGGCTTCTGAAAGTAAAAAATAAATTCCGCATGAATGCGCTTATATATAGCGAATGCCCCGGAGAACCGTCGGGTGCGTTCGCGATAAAGCAAGGAAGGCTTTTTGCCCCTTGCCCGCGCGAAACGTGTTGGACACGAAGTACCGATGAATTAAGTATCTCTATTAAGGAGGGAAGTTCGTGCCGAGAAAAGGACATGTAGCAAAACGTACAGTTTTGCCCGACCCGCTTTACGGGAGCATAATCGTTACGAAGCTCATTAACGGCATTATGCTTGACGGAAAAAAAGGCGTGGCACAAAAAATTGTTTACGGCGCGTTTGAAAAGGCAGCCGAAAAAAAAGGCGCGCCCGCCATGGACGTTTTTGAAGAAGCTCTGAATAATATTATGCCCGTGCTTGAAGTAAAAGCACGTCGCGTGGGCGGTGCAACGTATCAGGTTCCCATAGAAATTCGGCCGGAACGCCGTCAAACTTTGGGCTTGCGTTGGCTTGTAACTTATTCGCGCAATCGCAGCGAAAAGAACATGATTGACCGTCTTGCAAACGAACTGCTCGACGCCTCAAGCAATACCGGCGGCGCGGTTCGCAAGAAAGAAGAAACCCACAAAATGGCGGATGCTAACAAGGCATTTGCGCATTACAAGTGGTAACAACCGGAAAGAGGATTTAAAGTGAGAGCATTTCCATTAGAAAAAACCAGAAATATCGGCATAATGGCGCATATCGACGCGGGCAAAACAACCCTCACCGAGCGCATTTTGTACTACACCGGTCGTAATTATAAACTGGGCGAAACTCACGAAGGTTCGGCAACAATGGACTGGATGGAGCAGGAGCAGGAGCGCGGAATCACCATTACCAGCGCGGCAACAACAACCCAGTGGAACGACAACCGCATAAACATCATCGACACGCCCGGTCACGTTGACTTCACCGTTGAAGTTGAACGTTCTTTGCGTGTGCTTGACGGCGCGGTGGGTGTTTTTTGCGCAAAAGGCGGCGTCGAACCGCAGTCCGAAACGGTGTGGCGTCAAGGCGACAGATACGGCGTTCCGCGTTTGGCATACGTCAACAAAATGGACATTTTGGGCGCGGATTTTCATAATGTCGTAGGCATGATTAAAGACCGCTTGGGTCATAATGCCGTACCTGTGCAGCTTCCGATTGGCTTTGAAAGCACATTCACCGGTGTAATCGACCTCTTTGAAATGAAGGCGTATTCCTTCACCGGCGATAACGGCGAAATTATCAACGAAGGTGAAATTCCCGCCGATATGCAGGAACAAGCTGCGGAATATCGCACAAACTTAATCGAATCAATCTCCGAAACCGACGAGGCTCTGATGGATAAATACCTCGAAGGCGAAGAGCTTGAAATTCCCGTTTTAAAGGCAGCACTTCGCGCGGCGTGTATTTCTTGTGCAATCATTCCCGTATTTTGCGGCAGTGCGTACAAGAAAAAGGGTGTGCAAAAACTGCTCGACGGTGTTGTGGATTATCTTCCCGCGCCGACGGACATCCCCGCAATCAAGGGTGTTTTGCCCCAAACCGACGAAGCAACCGAGAGAATCGCCTCCGACAAAGAGCCGTTCTCCGCGCTCGCCTTTAAAATTATGAACGACGAACACGTCGGAAAATTAGCATTTTTCCGCGTGTACTCCGGCACGTTAAACGCGGGTTCATACGTTTACAACTCCACAAAAGGAAAAAAAGAACGTATGGGCAGAATCATGCTTATGCACGCGAATAATCGCGAGGATGCGCAGCAGGTTTTTGCCGGCGACATTGCCGCCGTGGTCGGCTTGAAATTCACAACAACCGGTGATACTTTGTGTGACGAAAAACACGAAGTTATTCTCGAATCCATGAATTTCCCCGACCCGGTAATTTCCGTCGCAATCGAGCCGAAAACCAAGGCAGGCCGCGACAAAATGGGCATTGCGCTTGCAAAACTCGCGGAAGAAGACCCGACGTTTAAAACCCACACCGACGTTGACTCCGGTCAAACAATTATCGAAGGTATGGGCGAATTGCATCTTGAAATTATCGTAGACCGCTTGCTGCGCGAATTCCGCGTTGAAGCAAACGTGGGTAAGCCCCAAGTTGCTTATCGCGAAACTTTCCGCAAAGATGCCGATGTCGAAGGAAAATATGTTCGCCAGTCCGGCGGGCGCGGTCAATACGGACACTGTAAAGTTAAATTCGAGCCGATGGACGCCAATGACGGCGAAAAAACTTTCGAGTTTGTCGATAAAATTGTGGGCGGTGCTGTTCCCAAGGAATACATTCCCGCAATCGAAAACGGTATAAAGGAAGCGATGCATTCCGGCATAATCGGCGGCTACCCCGTTTTGGGCGTTCGCGCTACGCTTTACGACGGCAGTTATCACGATGTTGACTCATCGGAAATGGCGTTTAAAATCGCGGGCAGCATGGCGTTCAAAGAAGCCATGCGCAAATCCGACCCGGCTCTGCTCGAACCGATAATGAAGGTTGACGTCACCGTTCCCGAGGATTACATGGGCGATGTAATCGGCGATGTAAACTCGCGGCGCGGAAAAATCGACGGCATGGAAGCTCGCGGCAATGCGCAGGTAATTCACGCATTTGTACCGCTTGCGGAAATGTTCGGTTACGCAACCGACCTTCGCGGCAAAACTCAAGGGCGCGGAACGTTCAACATGGAGGTTCACCACTACGAACCCGTTCCGAAATCCGTCCAGGAGAAAGTTGTCGGCAAAAAAGAATAGCGCGACGCCGGGAGCATGTTTATTACGTTCTCTCGAAGCCGGTCCGAGCTCATCTTGTTCGAACGAAAAAACAATGGTATAATGCCCCAACTATACAAATCAGGAGGAATACGAAAATGGCAAAAGCAAAATTTGAGCGGTCAAAGCCGCACGTAAACATCGGCACCATCGGTCACATCGACCATGGTAAAACAACGCTTACCGCCGCCATTACGAAAACATTGGCGGAGCGTTACAAACTCGGCTCAGCGGTAGACTTTGACAAAATTGACAAAGCTCCCGAGGAAAAAGAGCGCGGAATCACCATTTCCACAACGCACGTTGAGTATGAAACCCCCGCTCGTCACTATGCGCACGTAGACTGCCCGGGCCACGCCGACTACGTTAAAAACATGATTACCGGTGCTGCGCAAATGGACGGCGCGATTCTCGTTGTAGCCGCAACCGACGGCCCCATGAGCCAAACCCGCGAGCATATTCTTCTTGCGCGCCAGGTAAACGTACCTTATATTGTTGTATTTATGAACAAATGCGACATGGTTGAGGACGAAGAGCTTCTCGACTTGGTTGAAATGGAAATCCGCGAACTCTTGGATAAATACGATTTCCCCGGCGACGATACGCCGATTATTCGCGGTTCTGCACTTCAATCGCTTAACGACCCCGCCGGCTCATACGGCGACAAAATTGTTGAGCTTTTCGAAGAAATCGAAAAATTCATCCCCACGCCCGAGCGCGACACCGCAAAACCCTTCCTTATGCCTGTTGAAGACGTATTTACGATTCAAGGTCGCGGAACGGTTGTAACCGGTCGCGTAGAGCGCGGTACGCTTAAAGTAAACGATGAAGTTGAAATCGTGGGCTTTACCGAAGAAAAGCGCAAAGTTATCGTAACCGGCATCGAGATGTTCCATAAACTTCTCGACCAGGCCGAAGCCGGCGACAACGCAGGTCTTCTTCTTCGCGGTATTAAGCGCGAAGAAATCGAACGCGGTCAGGTTTTGGCAAAAACCGGAACCATTTCTTCCCACACAAAATTCACTGCCCAAGTTTACGTACTTTCGAAAGACGAAGGCGGACGCCACAAAGCATTCTTCTCAAACTATCGCCCGCAGTTTTACTTCCGCACAACTGACGTTACCGGCGTAATCACACTTCCCGACGGCGTTGAAATGTGTATGCCCGGCGACCATATCGAGATGACAATTGAACTTATTTCTCCCATCGCTATGGAAGAAGGTTCAAACTTCGCTATCCGCGAAGGCGGACGCACCGTAGGTGCAGGCGTTGTTGTAAAAATCATGCAATAGAGCAATTTACGTTGCCCGAGAACGAGGTCGGAAGTCGGCGGCATCAAGCTGCTTCCTGACAGCGTTTGAAGCGACGAAACCAATTCGCAAAACCGCGCCCGCAATTTCAGGCGCGGTTTTTTGTTGCACCGGAAGCGTAAGTCGGTTTCGAGGGAATGTACGGCAAATTACATGTGTACCCGGCGGGCGTGATTTGACAAACGCATCTTCGTGCATTAGTATTTTATGAGGAGGTGCATTTGAATGGATAATATTTTTATGCAAAAGGCGGGATATCAGGGCTTTAAGTGGGAGCATCTCGGCGATATTGCCGCCGGGCGCGGAAATATGGGCGAAGAGATGCCGGTCACATTGTACCGTTTGATGCAATTTACGATGCGCGATGTGCTTGTTAAACGGCACGGTATGGAGGTTGCCGACGAATTTTTCCGCGAGGCGGGTTATCTTGCCGGGAGCGAGTTTGCCAAAAATATGCTCGACATGACCTTGGAATTTGACGATTATGTCGCGGATGTACAACAAAAACTCCAACAACTTAAAGTCGGTATGTTGCGGCTTGAGTCCGTCAGCAACGACGCAAAGGAAATCATTCTCACTGTTGACGAGGATTTGGATTGCAGCGGTCTGCCCATTACGGGGCAAGTTGTTTGCAACTACGACGAAGGCTTTATTGCCGCAATTTTAGACGCGCGTACAGGACGCAGTTACACGGTTCGTGAAATTGACTGTTGGGCAAACGGTGACAGAACCTGCCGCTTCCAGTGTAAGGCATGAACCTTGAGCAATCGGCGGACGCGCTTTTTTCGTACCTACGAGATATAATATACGACCCTCGCCAAGCGTCGCTTGATGCGGACGCCCTACAGGAAGAGCTTCGCGACCTTGGCAAGGGCTTGCTTTTTATCGGCGCAATGATAAACGAAACGCGGGACTTATCGTTGCGGTTGTCCACCGGTGAGCTTGATTATTCTCTTCCGCCTCCGTCAAACCAACTGGCCGCGCCGCTTAAAAAGTTACACGCATCGCTGAAACATTTGACGTGGCAAGCACAAGCCGTTGCAAAAGGAAATTATAATCAGCGCGTTGACTTTATGGGCGAATTCTCGGAGGCATTTAACGACATGATTGCGCAGCTTAAACAGCGCGAACAGGATTCGATTGCCGAAAAAGAGCGTTTGCGCAGTTTTGTTGCAAAAATGAGTCACGAGCTTCGTACGCCCATGAACGCCATTTTGGGCATGAGCGAGCTTGCGTTGCGCGAAACTATCGAAGGCCCTGCGCGTTCGCAGGTTGAAAATATAAATCGGGCGGGGCGAACGCTTCTTTCAATTATTAACGACGTGCTGGATTTTTCGAAAATCGAAAGCGGCAAGCTCGAAATTACCAACAGCGAATATTCTCCGGCGGAGCTTGCAAGCGATGTGTGCAATCTGATTCGCATACAGGTTGAACAAAAGGGGCTTGCTTTCCGGTTCAGCGCGGGCGAACTTCCCGAGCGATTGGTCGGGGACGCGCTTCGTTTACAACAAATTATGATAAATTTGCTTTCAAACGCCGTAAAATACACCGATGCGGGGTTTGTTGAATTTGTTGTGCGCGGAGAATACAACGGGGACGATACGTTCATACTACATATTGCAGTGCGCGACAGCGGCAAAGGCATCGAAGAAGGCAACATTGCCACGCTGTTTGACGAATATACGCGCTTTGATGCGCAAAGCAACAAGGGCGTCGAAGGCACGGGACTCGGGCTTGCGATTACAAAAAATCTTGCAGTTGCGATGGGCGGCGACATCAACGCGACGTCGCGATACGGCGCGGGCAGTGTTTTTACGGCAACCGTTCCGCAAAAAATTCCCGCCGAGTCGGCAACGACCGAAACCGCGCCCGTTGTTGAAAAAATTCCGTTTACCGCGCCGGATGCGCGAGTTCTGGTTGTTGACGATGTGGAAATGAATCTGCTTGTTGCCGAGGGCGTTCTCGAACAGTACGGAATGCAGATTGATTTATGCGAAAGCGGCGCGGACGCGCTCGAAAAAATTGCGGCAACCGACTACGACATCGTTTTTATGGACTATATGATGCCGGGCATGGACGGCGCGGAAACCATTGCCGCGATTCGTGCCTCGGGCAAATCGCTTCCGATTGTTATGCTTACCGCCGATGTAACCGCCGAAGCGTTAGAAAAATTCATTCAATTCGGCGCAAACGATACTTCGGAAAAGCCGCTTAATGACATAACAATGAACGTTTTGCTGCGAAAATGGCTGCCTCGGGAGAAGATAATGTGAAACTTTTCACGCGCATGAATTTCACAATTGCTTTGCTTGTTTTGCAGACCGTTCTTTTGGCGGTTTTCGCATTTTGGGTAATGCAAACTCACGATTTTTTGCGATGGACCGGTATTTTTTTCAGCGTTCTTGTGTTTTCGTTCGTGCTTAAAAAAGACGAGGCTTCGGTTTATAAAATTACATGGCTTATTATTATTTTGGCGTTTCCGTCCGTTGGGGGCGTTTTTTATTTGCTTTTCGGCAACAAGCGGCCGGTTCGAAAAATTGCCGCGCACATGCGCGAACACGCCCTGATTGCCAAACTTCTTGACGCAGACGGAAATTTGCCCTTTGTAAACAGGATAACTTGCGGGCGAATGTTCAGCCTGTTAAATTATATTCGCAACGCATCGAGCTATCACGCCTACGAACACACCGAAACAACATATTATTCCATGGGCGAAGATATGTTCGCCGACATGCTTGCTGAAATCGCCGCAGCAGAGCGGTTTATTTTTTTGGAATTTTTTATCATCAAAGACGGCGTTATGTGGCGCAGGCTTCTTGCCGCCCTCGAAGAACGCGCCGCCGCCGGCGTAACCGTGCGCCTGATTGTTGACCATCTCGGCTCGCACAAACTTTTCACGCGCTCATATTTGAAAAAACTTCGCGCGAAGGGATTCGGCGTTTTGCGCTTCAACCCTCTCGTGCCGTTTTTACTTCTTTTTATGAACAATCGCGACCATCGAAAGGTTCTTGTTGTTGACGGCAAAGCGGCTTTTACCGGCGGCATTAACATCGCCGACGAATATATAAATGAGATTCGACGTTTCGGCGTTTGGAAGGATTCCGGGCTGCGCCTTCGCGGCGACGCTGTTTGGAGCTTCACACTGATGTTTATTGAAATGTGGGACACGTTTTGCAAAAAAGATGAACGCATCGAACACCGGGAACCGCGCCAAGCGCGGACTGAGAGCCGGGAACAAGAGTCGGCGGCGACACGTTCCCTCGAAGCCGAGAAGTGTGTCGGACACCGGGAACAAGAGTCGGCGACGACACGTTCCCTCGAAGCCGAGAAGTGCGTCGTTGCCGATTTCCGCAGACAAAATCCGGCTTCGGGGGAATGTGTAAATGACGACTCTTGTTCCCGGCGAATAGGGGCTTCGCCCCCGGCTTGGCGCGGCAGCGGTTTCGTTGTTCCGTACGGGGATTCGCCGCTTGATAACGAGCAACTGAGCGAGAACATTCTTACCGATATTCTGGCGCAGGCAGAGCGATATGTATATTTTTTTACGCCGTATTTTATTATCAGCGAGCGGCTTATTTCCGCGCTTCAGCTTGCCGCAAAACGCGGCGTTGACGTGCGGATTGTTACCCCCGGCATTCCCGACAAGCGACTTGTGTACCGCTTGACGCGCTCGTATTATCGCTACATGCACGACGCCGGCGTAAAAATTTTTGAGTACACGCCGGGTTTTTTGCATTCGAAGTCCGTTGTGTGCGACGATAAAATTGCGGTTGTGGGTACGGTGAATTTGGATTATCGCAGCTTGTATTTGCATTTCGAGTGCGCGGTTTTGCTGTACAATTCCGACGCCGTTGCCGACGTTTACAACGACGCGATTCGCACGATGGAGGTAAGCCGACAAGTTTCCGCAACGCCGGCAAACCGGCGGCTCGGAGCTGAGCTGCTTGATGCTGTGTTGCATTTGTTTGCGCCGTTGATGTGATGTATAGTGAGTCAAGTTGAAAGCGGTCTTTCGCGCTTGCGCGAAAAGAACGGTTTCAATTTGACGAACCCCCGACACGAGTGCTTTTGCGTAAGTATAGCGAACGCCTTTGAGAACCGTGAAGGCGAGTCGGGAAATCGCGGGCTTCTGCGCGTTTTCCGACGAAACCTGAACGGATTTCTCAAGTGCGTTCGC
>WQVC01000029.1 GCA_009781765.1 Defluviitaleaceae bacterium
ATTTCGCGCGTCGTCGAAAACCGGCCTGAAGCCGCCGGTTCTCGCCTCGCGCTCAATTGTTTCAGACTGCGATTATTACCTGATGGCAAACAACGTCCTTTGGCATGGAAGCGACTGCGTAATTTCTCGGTTGCAGGGCAAGTATATCCCTATCGTCTTACGGTGATATCCGGAACGGTTCTGAGAATTTTTCCTGGAATTTTTCCTGGAATCGTGCAGCCGCGAAAACATAAAAAAACCGCGCGGCGCAGCAAGAAACGTTCGCTTCGCTCACTGCTGCTGATTTGCGCGGTTTTTATTGTTTTTGCCCCGCTTTTAAAGGATGCTGTGAGCGAAGCGAACGTTTCCCGCGCCCCCCTTCAAAACGCGGGTGGGGTTCGGGGCGAAGCCTCCGAGAACCTGAAAATCAATTTCCGCCCCGAATTACCAAGCATCCCTTTTTTTTGCACAAAACCTCAACGCGCGAAAAAATTTCGAAAAATTTTTTCAACGTGCTTTCCGCGCCGTGTTTTTTTCGGATTACGACGAAAAACGAGCCGCCGGGATTCAAATGCGCGGCGGCGTCTTCATACATGCGGTACATCGTTTCCTTGCCGGCGTGAATCGGCGGATTCAGCGTGATGCAGTCGAAGGTTTCGTCGATTTTCTCAAATGAATCGGAATGAATAATTTTTGCCGGCACGTTGTTCAAGCGGACGTTTTTTTCGGCGTAGTCAAGCGCGACGCGATTTATGTCGCTCATTGTGAGGGAGAAAATTGTTTCCGACACCGGAGGGCGTTCGTCCGCACCCCTCGCGGGAACGTGCGGCATCGACAACATACTCCCGGCGTCCGGATTCGCCCCCGACGATGTTTCCGGCTTCGAGGGAACGTGCGGCATCGGCAACATGTCCCCGGCTATCACTGTGCGCTTGGCGCACGCACACGCGATTCCGATGAACCCGTATCCGCAGCCTAAGTCCAGAAAACTTCCGGAAATCGGCGGAATTGTTTCAACTAAAAGGCGCGATGCGTCGTCGATTTCGTTGCAGGAAAAAAGCCCGTTGTTTGTTAAAAATCGCAGATTTTTACCGAAAATATTTGCGGAAATTTCGCGCTCGTGAGTTAAAATTTCGGGGTTTTCGCAAAAATATTGCTTCAAACAAATACCTCCAGTGCGCGCGGCAAAATTTTAAATTCGATTTCGTCGCCGATATTCGGGTATAAATTGCCGTCAAGACACAGAGACTCCGCGCTGTTCGGCAGCGAAATTTTTACGTTTTCGCATTCGATAAATTTGACGAATTTCAGCCGCTCGTGCTTTGCCATCGCCAAAAGCGGAAACAGAGCCATTATTTTCGGGCGACTTATGCCCTCCGCCAGGCACAGCGTAATTTTTCCGTCGTCGAGCCGCGCGGTTGGCGCAACCCGCATTCCGCCGCCGTAATATTGCCCGTTGCAAACGGCAACAAGCGTGTATTCGCCGCAAAATTTTTTGCCGTCCGCTTCAATAACAAGCAGCAAATTTTTGTGATGCACCACGCTTTGATAAACGGCGGCGTAATACGCCCGCGAGCCGAATCGTTTTTTTAACGCGCCGGCTGTTTGCACAATTCGCGCGTCAAGCCCGATGTTTCCGATGTTCAAAAACGCTGTGCCGTTTGCGGTAATCACGTCAATTGTGCGGGTTTCGCCGCGCATCAATGTGTCAAAAAAAGCGCGGGCGTTATGCTCCGCGTTTTTTCCGTATTTCGACCGAGCGGATTTTTTTCCGCCCGATTTCTCGTATTCAAGGGTAGTTATAAAATCGTTGCCGCTTCCGGCAGGAAAAATTCCGAGAGGAATGCGAGACGCCGGGCGCACCCCGGAATCGCCCCCGACGCTGTTCACGGCTTCGAGAGAGTGTGCCGCCGCCGACTCTTGCTCCCGGCGTTCATTGTGCGCTTGGCGCACCCCGGCGGCGATTTCCTGAAACGTACCGTCGCCGCCGATTCCGATGATTCCTGCTGAATTCGGGTGATTTTCGCAAATTTCACGCGCTTTTTCACGCGCATCGAAAATGCCCGTTGTAATGTGCGTGGTGTACATGAGCCGATTTTCGGCAAAAAGCCGCGTCAAATGCGGCAAATGCCCGAGCGTCCGCCCGCGCCCGGCGTTCGGATTGATTATTATGTGATACACGTTACGAAGCGGCTAACGCTACGGCTTCGCGCGTGAGGTCGGCAATTTTTGCAAAATCGCCCGCCGCAATCAAATCGTCCTTAACCATCCAACTTCCGCCGCAAGCAAGCACGTTTTTCACGGCAAGATAATTTTTTAAATTTGCGGGAGAAATGCCGCCCGTAGGCACAAATTTTATTTTTCCGTAGGGTGCGCAAAGTGCCTTCAGCAAACCTACTCCGCCGACCGATTCGGCCGGAAAAAATTTCAGAGTGTCAAGCCCGAGCGAAAGCCCCGCTTCGATTTCCGTGGGAGTGCAAACGCCGGGAAGAATCGGCAAATTGCGCGACAGGCAATGCCGAACCGTTTCGGGGTTAAGCCCCGGCGAAACCATAAATTTCGCACCTGCGGCGGCGGCTTCGTCGGCTTGCGCAGGCGAAAGAACCGTTCCCGCGCCAACAAGCATTTCGGGAAATTCCTTGCAAATTGCACGAATCGCGTCGGTTGCCGCCGCCGTTCGAAGCGTAACCTCGGCGCACGGAAGCCCGCCCTCGCAAAGCGCGCGCGCAAGCGGCACGGCATTTTTCGCGTCGTTAATCACAATCACGGGAACAATTTTTAACTCTGCCAATTTTTCAAAAATCATAAACTTTGAGTCCTTTCTCGCGTTTTTAAAATTTTTTGCAAGTCAATCATTTGATTCACTATACCACAAGAGAGTGTTGAAAAATAGTTTCAACTGTGCTTGCATCGCGGGAAAAGGTCGCCAACGGGTTATTTTTAGTGTATAGTGTTGAAAAATGCCGTGAGCTGTTGCGAACGGATAATTTTTCAACACTCTCCGGTGAACTTCGAAATTTCTTGAATCGTGCAGGAATAATATGGGAAAGATATGTGTGGGGTGAACAATAATGAGCGGATTTTGCGGGTTTACCGGCCCGGGAGATGGCGAACACACCGTTATAAAAAACATGGCGGAACGAATTGTACATCGCGGGCCTTACGGCGCGGATTTTTTCGTGTGCGACGAAATTTCGATGTCGGCGCGAATTGACTTCACCGGCAGCGAATTTTTGACAAAAACAAGCGCGTATGTCGTTGTTTTCGACGGCGAATTATATAATTTTGAAACTCTGAAAGCCGACATCGAAGCTCGCGGCATAAAAATCGAAACCGAAACCGAGGTTTTAATACATTTGTACGAGAAAAACGGCGAAAAAATGCTGCATTTGCTTCGCGGGCCTTTCGCTTTTTTAATTTACGACCGCAAAAAAGGCGAAATTTTTGCCGCGCGCGATTCTTTCGGAATCAAGCCGCTGTATTACGGCGTTTTCGGCGGCGAAATCTTGTTTTCGTCGGAAATAAAATCGTTTCAGGAGCATCCCGGGTTTGAGAAAAAACTGAATCGCGTCGCGTTGGAACAGTACCTTTCGTTTCAGTATTCCGTTCTCAGCGAAACATTTTTTTCGGGCGTTTTCAAGCTGCCGCCCGCTCATTTTATGCGGGCAAAACGCGGCGCGGTTTCCGATTTCGACATCAAGGTTTCGCGTTGGTGGCAGGCGATGTTTGAGCCGGATGAGCGCGTGACCCTTGATGACGCCGCCGAGGAAATCGACGCGGCGGTATCGGAATCCGTAAAGCTCTGCGCCCGCGCCGATTTTCCTGTTGGCGCGCTTCTTTCCGGCGGCGTTGATTCGTCGTACATTGGCGCCGCCGCCCGCCCGCGCCAAGCGCGGAATGAGAACCGGGGGAATGAGTCAGCGGCGGCGCATTCTCTCGAAGCCGGTTCGGCGACGGTGACCGGTGGCAGTCTGAGTGAACAGCGCGTTGAGCAAGCATTTCATGTGCCGCCCGGGCATGAGTCAGAGGCGGCGCATTCCCCCGAAGCCGGTTCGGCGACGGTGACCGGTGACAGCATGAGTGCGCAGAGTACGCAACGAGTTGAGCAAGCATTTCACGTGCCGTCCGGGCATGAGTCGGAGGCGACGCATTCCCCCGAAACCGATTCGGCGACATCGGCGCACACGGAGGAACACATATCGGAAAATGCGCAGGCAACTCCGGTTGAAGCGCATTCGGAAGGTGGCGCGCTTCACGATGACATGCCCCACGATGGTGCGCTTCACGGTAGCGCATTTCATAACGACGACTCTCACAGCGGCTCGCTTCATAACGACGACTCTCACAGCGGCTCGCCTCTCGGCGACGAATTCCGCAACGACAACTCTCACGCCGGCGCGGTCGATATGTTTCACGGAATCGAGAAAACGTTCACTGTGGGCTTTGAAAATGCCGGCTTCAATGAAATTGAACAAGCCGCTGCGTTTTCGGAAGAAATCGGCGTTGAGCATATAAGCAAAATTATTTCTGCCGACGAATTTTGGCAGGTTCTGCCCGACATTCAGTATTACATGGACGAGCCGCTTGCCGACCCCGCCGCAGTTGCACAATTTTTCGCGTGTGAGCTTGCAAAAGAGCATGTTCCCTGCGTGCTTTCCGGCGAGGGCGCGGACGAATTTTTCGGCGGATATACAATTTATCACGAGCCGATTTCTCTCGCCCCGATAACACGATTGCCGCGTTTTTTGCGCAAATTTCTCGGCGCGGTGGCGCGGCGTTTGCCCAACATGAAAGGCAAAAATTATCTTATTCGCGCATCAAAAGACGTCGAGGAACGCTTCATCGGCAACGCATTTATTTTTTCGGAGGAAGAACGTTTTGCAATTTTGCGATACCCGCTCGGCGAAAAAATTTCGAAGGTCACAAAGCCGGTTTACGACAAAGCGAAGCCTCTCGACGACATCACAAAGATGCAATTCGCCGACATCCATTTGTGGCTTGCCGGCGACATTTTGCACAACGCCGACAGAATGGCCGCAGCAAATTCCATTTCGATTCGTGTGCCGTATTTAGACAAAATCGTGTTCGATGCGGCGGCAAAATTACCCGTAAATTTGCGCGTAAACAAAACCGCCTGCAAATACGCCTTTCGAAAAGCCGCCGCACGACACTTTAACGACGATAAAAAGCGGCTCGGCTTTCCCGTGCCTACCCGCCAATGGCTTCGCGAAGAAAAATACGCCGCGATTGTTCGCGACGCCTTCGACGAAGATTATATGGCAAGGTTTTTTCACACCGAAATGCTTCACAGCCTGCTCGACCGCCACATCAGCGGCAAAGAGGACAACAGCCGAAAAATTTGGACGGTTTTTATTTTTGCAACATGGTATCGGGAATTCTTTTTGGGATAACGATGCGCCCGCACGGAAAAAACTCTCGTCCGAGAAAACTTTCGAGAAAACTCAAGACAGCAAAAACGCCCGCCATGCGCGCATTGAACACCGGGGACACGTGCGAGTTGCCGCACATTCCCTCGAAGCCGGAGCAGTTTCCTGTGCAACAAAAAAGCCCGATATTTCGGGCTTTTTTAATTAACATTTGATTATGGAGAGGAGTATTCGCTATCCGAACACGCCGCCACCCGCAAATCCTCATCATTATCGGGCGCAAGCCCATCCGCGCCGCTGCACGGTTCAATGTACGATACTTGCTTGCCGCCCTCCACGTTGTAGTATAACACAATTTTATTATCGTACACATACACGCAGTTTATAAACAGGTCGATTATGCGACGCTGAAAATCGGCGTCGAGTTCATCGCCTCGGCAAAAGTTTTTTATCCACGCCGCAATTTGCTCCTTCGTGAACCTATGCCCGTTTGAAATTCGCAGGGAAACAAGATTAAGTTCAATATCCGCTTTTTGCGTTTCCAACACCTCTATTTTTTCCCCGATTTTTGCATGAGCCTTTTTGGGCATTGTAAGGATAGAATCAACAAGGGTGTTCACTTCACCGTCGAGCTTTTTAACTTGTCGCTCGTATTCTTTTATACGAGTGTCGTTAAAATTTTTGTCGTATTCGGCAACGACCCTTGCCGAAATGTCCGCGATACGGTCGGCGGAAAGAATATGCTCTATCGTTTGTTCAACTACATACCATTCCAAAAAATCTTTCTTCTCGTTTTTCTTGTCGCAAGCGTGGCGTTTTTTCCTTTCGGAGCAGGTGTAGTAGAAATATACTTTACCGTGCTTCCCTGCCCCCGATTCTCCCGTGAGCGGCGAACCGCAATGCCCGCAAAATACTTTTCCGCGCAACAAGTATTCTTGCCGCACCCGTTTTGCGTTTTTGCCGTGGCTTCGGCTGTCAAGCATTTCTTGTACCTTGTTGAAGGTTTCTTCGTCGATGAGCGCGTCGCAAGCCCCTTCGACCTGTTCGCCTCTGTACATGTATACGCCGATATATTTTTTGTTGCGCAAGGCATTTTGCAAACATGATACCGAAAGCGTATTGCCTTTGCTGTTCAACAATCCCCGAGCCGTCAAAGCCTCCATGATTTGCTTTTTCGGCACACCCTTTGCGTACTCATCAAATACGTATTTTATAATGGGGGCATTTGTTTCATCCGCAACAAGCCGGAGCTTGTCCCCCTCTTTTACGGACTTAAACCCGAACGGAGCAACGCCGCCGACATGCGCCCCCTTTAATATGCTTTCACGTTGCCCGCGCCTGATATTTTCGGCAAGGTTGGCGGAATAGTGTTCCGCCATTGATTCAAGTATTCCCTCCAACAAAATACCGTCGGGGGTGTCCGCGATATTTTCCGTTACGGATAATACTTTTACGCCGTACTTTTTCAGCGTGGCTTTATGTATTGCAGAATCAAAGCGGTTACGAGCGAAGCGGTCGAGCTTCCAAACGATTACATATTGAAACTGCTTTTTTGACGCATCCGAAATCATGCGGCGAAATTCCGGGCGGGCGTCGGTTTTCGCGGACAACGCCCGGTCTATGTACTCACCGACAACGGTATATCCCATGCGCTCGGAATAAGCGCGGCAATCCCGAGCTTGCCCTTCTATGCTTTGCTCCTGTTGCCCGTGGCTTGAATAACGATAATAATGCACAACATTTATACGCTCGTTGTTGAGCTTATGAGTCGCCGCCATGCCCTCACCGCCTTTATTTATTTAACCCATGTCGCAATCGGGAATTTCAGTAAGTACAATTTGACGCTTGCTGAAAAGCATATTTATATCGAACCGAGAAAGTATATTAAGACCAATTACCCCGGTGCTTAAACTTTCTTCGGGAAAAGTGTGAGCATAAACAAGCACATTCTCAAATTCAAATCCGCCAAAACGAATTTTGTCAATGAAAACCTCGCGAACATACTCTAAGCCGCTTGCTGTTGTAATCGGTTCAATGTTCCCTGTTTCGACATCATAACCCAGATTAAAAAGTATGTCTTTTGATACCGTCGTTACGGATGCTCCTGTGTCAAATGTGAAAAGTCCTGTTCTGAACTTTCCCTCGGCTCTGTCCCAAAACTTCGCGTGTACAGATAAATTATTTGCAAGCAGGTGCATATCAAGAATATTCTCATCCATTACAAGAATGCAACTCCTTTCGGAGCATTGCCGACGTACCCTATAAATGTAAGGCTGTCACCATTGTCGGCTTCTCGCATATTCCGGACAACTTTTGCTCTGCTTTCACTGTTAAGTACAACCTCACCGCCGAGAATTGTGCCGTTTTTCTTTTGGGTACAGTTAATCATAAATACCCATTGCCCGTCATATTCCTTTTGAATTTCATCCATTGATTTATACATAAAATCAGTCCTTTCGTGCCGCCGGATTATTAGGTCAGATTTTTGGGCTATCATTACGCCTTGTTGGATTCACGATATTTTTTCAGAGCTGCTATTTCGTCGGCGTCGAGGTCGAGCCAGTCCATGTCCTCTAATCCGTCAATTTTTTCTACGGAGCGGGCTGTCATATTTGCGACATCTTCCGGGCTGTAACGAATCATTATCGTATAACCATGCTTTTTTATTTTTTCGGCATAAGGGTTTTTTCTTGCACTTGAAAAGTCGGTAATTTCCGGAATGTCGCTGAAATCTATTGAGTTATCTTTTTCGTTCATATTGCACCTCCGTACAATTTAGTTTCGGTGATATTTGCCTTTCTTGCGGATATAATCCGTATGACAGAATCGCTTTCCCTGTAACAATGGCACACCGTAAGCAAATTTAAGTTTTTTGAAAGCCCAATCGCAATAAATCTTTCTTCATCGTGCGAGTGCTTGCAATCATCAAGAAAAATGGTGTCTTGGTCTGAAAATATTGTAGCGGCTAACTTAAACGGTATGCCGTGCTTAGAAATGTTGGATAGGTTTTTTGACGTATTCCAGTCGAAACGTTGACCGTCAATTTGAAACAATTGAATGCCCCTTCTCCGTGCCGCCAATTATCCGGGCGGTTATTGATTCAGTGGTGTAATGTACGTTCCGACCTGCTTGCCTTCCTTAAACTTACCACAACTGCTATTGTATAAGTTCCATAAATTTATTGCCTTTCAGAGAGAATGAAACACCCGAAAACAAGCGTAATACCTCTGTTCCTAATAAATCATGAGTTTGTCGGGTTGCATGGCATAACGCAGGAATTTTACCGGCGTATATAGCTTGCCCTTTATCACAGTATAGAGATATAGCCCCTAATTTTCTGAAAATATCCGTTGTCCCACCGGCAAGCGCGCCGGATATTTCCGGCAATTTGGATAATTCAGCTTCATCTGTAGTAATGCCTAAAAGTTTTAACGTCCTATGGCTTAAAATTAAGGCATTGCACCCGGTATCTACCTTGAACTGCGTATAGGCTTTTCTTCCCGCTATATGCACCCACGCCCATATAAACCATTGGTTAGCGTGGTCTACTGTAAGTTCAAACTTCATTCTGCAAACACGCCCCCAACGCTTAAAGTTTCCAACGCGCCGCATACAAGAGTAGTTTCAATTCCTTTTGCGCTTAATTCAAGTTCTTTGTCCCCGGCTTCTGTCTTTGTGTCCGCAATATATCTGATTGTTCCGCCAACTAAGCCGCTGTATTCTCCGTATACGAAATCGGACAACACGACCCAACGGTATGCACTTTGACTTGCAATTTCTTGCGTTGTTACATAATCGCCAATTTTCATTTAAATGCCTTCCTTCATGTTTTCGCTAAATTCATCGTGCGAGTGCTTGCAATCATCAAGAAAAATGGTGTCTTGGTCTGAAAATATTGTGGCGACTAACTTAAACGGTATGCCATGCTTAGAAATGTTGGATAGGTTTTTTGACGTATTCCAGTCGAAACGTTGACCGTCTAATTCGTACAAGCACATCCCCCTTTTCTTGAAGCCTCTGACCACACACCGTAACCGGATTTGCTCCGTAGGCTCAACTTATAACCAGATAATAATATGTATTTTTCATTCTTGCAAACTTTTTAGGAAAAACGGACACATTACGTGTTTATGTGACCGAACGCGCTTTACTTTGTAAACCCGCCAATATAGGCGGGCTTTTTTTACGCTTCTGTTTCCGGAGAAAATTCCGTTGAAAATTCGAGAATGTTATTTTGGCGCGGAGGTCTTTCTTTGCTAAAGATGCGTCACAGGTCAACGCGCTTTTTTATGCCCGGGGGAGACCATGCGATTAACCCATCTTTTTGGAGGTGCGCTCTTCTTCTCTCACTTTTTCATAGACGAAATCCATAACACTCGACCTTCCTCTTTCGCTCAATTCCATATAGCTCTCAACAAGTGCATGTGTAGCCGCTATTGTTGCCGGCGGCGGCGGCGGCACATTGCCTTCATCTATCAAGGCGTAGTAAAGCATGTGTGTTTTTGGCCCACAGCCAATCAAAAGCCTTCTCATGGGTTCAATTTCGCTATATGTCGGGATTTCTGATTCGTCAAAATTATCTAAATTATCCGAATCAGACATTTTTCTCAATGTCTCAAAACGCTCATGTGAAATGCCTACTCTTTCAAGAAAGTCATCCAATCCAGTTATCCATTTTTCATCAAGCCATTTAATGATGTCGGACAACCCCTCAACAACTAACTTGTCGGTTACGATGTTCCTCTGTCTTTTCAATGCAACTCTCCTCCATTCATTTTTTGATGACTGCGCTTGCGGCTCATCGCCTTTTAACAGGTAATCGGTTGTTACGCCGAAATAATCGGCAAGTTTTACAATCGTTTCGAGGCCAGGCTTCTGCAACCCTTGCTTCCATTGGGTAACCTTGCTACTGCTTATTCCCAAATCCGACGTAAGTTTGTATGCGGTTATCCCCTTTTCTTGAATCAACTGAAGAATCCGCTCAATCAAAAAAGCACCTCCTAAAATAAATTCTCCTAAAGCGGAAAATAAACGTTGACATTCTCCTATTTAGGAAGTATCATATAACCATGTAATACCCGCAGACGCAAAGAACCCCCTTTCTGCACGGGCTAACATGATTAGACAAACTCATTGTACCCGTGCAGCGGGGGCGCGTCAATAACCAAGTAATAAAGAAAGGAAGAGGCTCGTGATTGACGGAAGAAAAATCAGGATTTTACGCGAAAATGCAGGGCTTTCAACCGTAGCGTTTGCCGAAAAAGTGACAACTTCACAATCTATGGTGGTGCAAATCGAAAAAGGGTATAAGTCGCCGGGTTCATTGCTCCTTAAAAGGATTGCAGATTTTTTCGGCATGAAGGTGGATGAGTTTTACGTATAGCAACCATAGTTGCGCAGGAAGGAAATGGAGGCAGACGGACATGGGAAAATGCGATAGTGCCACCCGACCCAAGGTTGCCGGAGTTGAAATGTCCAAAGAAGAAAAGCGTTTGGTCAGGGGCTTTCGGCAACTGAATAAAGCCGGGCAAAGAAAGGGTGACGGATTTTTTAGATGATATTGCTGTAATTAACCGCTATTCCCTTTCTGAAAAGACGGAGGACGAGGACGGTATCTTGCATCTTTCGAACGCAAAAAAGCGCGTTGACCTGTGGCGTATCTTCGGTATGGGAAAACCTCTGCGTCAAAATAATATCCTTGAAATTTCATTAACGCACAGCAACAACGGCATAGACGCAACAGGCGAAAAGGAGGCAAACAGAAATGGATGAAAAAGTCATGCCAACGGCTTCCATCAGCAGAGAGGCATTTTCAACGTTGATGTTTGGGGCAACGGGGACTATTAAGTTTTTATTTAACATGATGGGCGGAGAAATTGATTACAAAAAGAAATTCCGGATAGTGCTGGAACACGACCCGGAAAAACCTTCATGTGAGCTTACGTATCATCAAGAGGATTAAAAAAATGAGTCCACTCGCAGCGGGCGGAAAAAGTATGAAAAAAGGCGGTAACACGATTAAAAACCAAGCGGAGGTAATGAAAATGAAAAAGACAATTAACCATGTAAGGCTTCATGTATCAGAGGGGACATACGGACAATACCCGCGTCAACGCGCCGATTATCCAAAGGGCTTTACGGAGCGCGAAGACTTTTACGAAATACGGGATTTTCAATGGATAGCGCGGGTATGTAAAAAGACGCTTGTAGTTTTTATAAAGGGTATCAACGAAACGGATTTTGTGAAATGCCCTTACAGATATGCAGTTGTTTATTAAAAAACAAAGGCGCAACAGGACGGACAGCCGCTATCACTTATGAAGGGAGCGTGTAACTATGATTGAAACAAGAAAACATCCCGAGGGAATCACCCGCAACGAAAAAATCAAGGCGGCGGAAATCGCCCGCTTAATTGCGAGGTTGCCCGAGCGAGAGCAAGCAAAAATTTATTATATGCTCAAAGGTTCAGAGATTTTCAACGGTTCGGCAATTCAAGCAATGCCCCGCACGGTAGCGGTATAGACGCAAGGAGGAGGAAAACATGGATGAAAAAGTTATGGCAGCACTCGGGGAATGGGTTTTGCGAGTAACGGCGAAGGAAACAACGGCAACCCCGGAAGAGATTGCGGCTCTCCCGGAAGTCGCCAAAATTTACCTTAACAATGTTTTGCAATCACCGAGTTAGCCGGACGTGTCTTTTAAAGAACACACTGTTTTGAATACATCTTGAACGAGGACGAGAAGCTCGCCTGAATTTGGCGTCTTTTTTCCCTCTCCGCCCCATGCATGTAAAAAAGCACAAACAATTTCGGAAGTAATTTCTTTATCAGTTTTAGGCATTTATATCGCCCCCTTCCCGCGCAAATAATACCATGCGTCGGAATCGGGCGGGAAGGAGCGACTTACATGAACGAGCAAAAACATACACCGGCAACAACGATAAACAGGGAAGGCTTCCGTTTGTCTTTATTTACGGCGGCGGGTTTCTTGAAGCAATTTCTGCATTTAGATTTTGAAAAAAATTCCGGGTCATGTTGGAGCATGACCCGGAAAAAGAAACGATTGAAGTTAAATATTTTCAAGAGGATTAAAAAGTTCTTCTACTTTGCATTTTTTCAGTAGCGGAAACTCTTTTTTCAAAATTTCAACAGCGCAATCGACAACCACAATGTCAAACACTTGGGATTGTGTTAAAGATTTAGCGCAAACGCGATAGTACGAAGCCAAAATATCACCCCCTTTCCCTCGTCAATATACCATGCGTCGGAATCGGGGAACAGGGAGGGGAACATCGTGATTAAGTTAAAAAAGGGTGAACTCCTCGTATACGCGGGGGACACAGCATTACGCGCCCCCAACGGTACGCTTCTGCCCTCCGTACCGCAATTTGTCATATTAACCGCCGCCGACCCGCCCGCTGCCGCAACACCGCTTAAAAAAACGGAGCGGCTCATAATGGCGGGGCAAGTTTTCCACGAGAAAAAACGCGCCGAAGAGCGTTTCGCCGCGCTCAAAGCGGGGCGGGAATCGCCTCCGAAAGAAGCGGGAGGCACACCGCTTTATGTAGTCGAAGATGCAAAGAATTTCAACAGCGCGGGCTTCACGTCCGAGGATGAAAAAGCAAACGCGGCGTTAGCGGCGGAACTTACGAGTATTTTCGCCTTTCAAATGCGAGCGCATCAGACAACGGTAACATGAAGGGATAGGAAAATTAAAAGCGGAGGGGTGAAGCTATGCATTCATATTGCGAACAATGTCGCGCCCTTGCGGGACTGCTTACGGAGCTAACCGTTTCGACCCGCCTTTATAACGTAATGGTTGCGGCTATCATAATCGCCGCTTCTGTGGTTACGGTCAGTTGCATTGTTGATATTTTTCGGCGCGGGCGGATACCGCCGAAAAGCGACTCATAAATGCAACGCAAGGTTGGGGCGGGAGGTGCTTGGTTTGATTTATGTAACGGTTGATTACAGCGCGGAATGCGATGACCGGCACTTAAACCTTTTGGGGCGGATTGTGGGCGGATTAAAAAAATTGGAAAACGACGGCTACAGGGTGGAGCAATACACAGAGTTTGAGGGCAGACAACCGCAAAAACGGATTCTTGTAATATCTCGCGAGGCGGAATAGCAACAGGGATTTGAAGCGGGGAAGATTCAGACATTTAGCAATGCGAGGGAGGTGAAAACATGGACGAAAAAACCAGAGAGATTATTCAGGACGTAAAAGCAGGGCTTGCGGATTGCACAACAAAATTATGCGGTCAACTTTCCGCCGAAATGGACGTAGCGGGGATTAACGTAGCCACACGGGTTTTGCACGGGGTTGTAATTTCGTTAGAGCGCATATGCGCCCTTGAATCCAACAGAAGCCCGTATGTATAAAACGACTAACCCTTTTTCCACTCGCCAATTCCACGCGGCACGGTCAACATGAGTTCTTCGTCCGCGTAAAGGTTATCCCATTCAAAACAACCCGTAGAAAAAGTAAAAACATCGTCCGCAGCGGCAACGGCAGACAAGTGACCGCCGAACCGTTTTCAACGTATGAAAGAAACCCACCCGAGACTGTACGAGTATTGCATCGGCGGCGGAAGCTGTAACGAAAACGGAATGTTACAGCCGAATAAAAACGGGTTGGGGTTGGGAAAAGTGCTTGATTATATCGGCGTACCGTATTGAAAAAAGGGGCAAATGTACATGAGGGCAAGAAAAATCGTGCAATACAAACCGCCCGTAGGTGCGTGGCGAAAAATGTCATGGGGAGCGGCGCGGGATTTAATTCTTGCGCAAATTGACCGCAACCCAAATTTAATCGACGTTTTAAACGGACGGTTAAAGGGGGCAACCGTACAGCAATTTATTGCTGAAAGGGAGGGCGCGAGAAGATGCAGTCTTATAACGTGACAATTGCCGAAGGAGGTGAAGAACATGCATGTAATTGAATTTGTAAAGGATGAGGTCTTACGTGAGCATGACCGCGCCGCAAAAAAATTCGGAATGACAAATAACAGTCACCACGAAAGCTACGCTGTAATTTTGGAGGAATACGAAGAATCACAGGAAGCCACCGTTTTGTTCCTTATGCAAATGAAAAATTATTGGAAAGCCGTAAGAAACAATAACCCGGAAGAAGCGACTGTGTTACTTGACGCTATGCAAGCACACGCAGAGCAAGCTGCCGCCGAGTTTATCCAAGTAGCGGCAATGTGTCATAAAGCGAAAGTGCAAAAAAAATAAAACGCCCCGTGCTTATTGACCGATAAGCCCGGAGCGTTTCAAAAAACATTTTCGCTGCGATTCACACAATCACAACGACAAAAACCATGCTGTTATTGTATGTGAATCCGGCGGAAAAGTCAAGAAATTACGCCGCGAAATTCGGCGTTTCGGGCTTGTAATGAGTATTAACATTGCAACGGTACCGCACATTTGCACGGGACACACTTAAAAGGAGCGTGTCCGAAAATGGAATGTAAAAATATTACTCACTCTATGCCGTCAGTCCCGTCTGTCCGTCTGTCTGTTTTTCAAAGGTTGGAAGCCGTAAAAGAGCAGGTGGAGTTCAACACCTTCGCAGACCCTCGGCGCGGGTTCATCGACCCGATGTATAACGAACTTTGCATGATTATTGCCGAAATTTACACGCTTAACCCCGGCACAATTCTGAAAATTGGCGGGACTGAAACGGAAGCCCGGATTGTACAGGACGTTTACGGACAATTGAGAAACGACCACCTCCGACTTGTTTCGGAAAACATCAAAAATCAAACCGCTCGGATATATAACAAAAAATCATATTTGCGAACGGCATTGTACAACGTCGTTTTCGAGATTGAAACGCACTACACGAACCTTGTTGCCCACGATATGCGGAACGGTTAGGCGGTGCGACGTGCGAACCTTCATAAGGGAGAAAAAAATATTTTGCGGCAAGGAATATTTAGAGGTAGACCTTTACCCCTACACAAAAACGCAAGCCGAAACCGCAAAAGGAAAGCGAAGTAAGTTGCGAAAGGTGTCACCGTCCAAGCAAACGAACCTAAACGACGCAAACGCAAAGAGGCGTTTTATCCAAGTGGGTAACACAAATTTCGGGGCGGACGATTTACATGTCACTTTGACATACAGCAAGGAGCAACTCCCCGCGACCATCGAGGATGCGCACAAAGAAGCGGAAAAATATTTGCGCCGGATAAAATACGCCCGAGCGCAAAGAGGGCTTCCCTCACTGAAATATATGTTGGTTACAGAATACAAAACCGCAAAATGCGGCGAAACGCCCGTCCGAATCCACCACCATATCATTATGAACGGCGGATTAAGCCGGGATGAGGTGGAAAATTTATGGCGCAAACGCCGCCGCGCCGGGCAAAAGCAGGGGGATAAAATCGGATACGCAAACGCCGACCGCTTACAGCCGCAAGGGAACGGCATTGCCGCGCTTTGCACTTATATCACCAAGCGCAAAACAGGCAAAAAGCGGTGGAGTTCTTCGCAAAACCTTAATGCGCCGGACATCATTACCAAAGACCCCGGGCAACCGCCGCAAGCCGTCACCGAACGCAAATTCAGCGTATCCGCGAACCTTGCTTCCCCGAAATGCCGCACAAATGACCATTCCTACAGCCAACGGGAACTTGCAAAAATCGCAAAAAATCCGCCCGCTCCGGAATACTGGGAACGGCGATACCCCGGCTACACGCTCATACGGGACGATGAGTATGCTTTCAAATCTGTGTTTAACGAACATACGGGCAAATGGGCGGTATATGTAAAGTTACGCAGAAAACAAGTGGGTGCGAAATGTTAATCGGATTGCACGACGCAGAATGCGAGCATATGAAGGGAAAAACATTTCCGAACTACGCCCTTATGAAAATTTCGGCGTATCACAAATCCCGAAGGGATTTCGTGGAATGGTGGAATCCGCTCAACAATTTTCAATATGACCGCGTGTATTCATCAAAGGTTTTCGACTTTACGCCCGAGAATCCGTACTTACACAAACGCACAATCAAGGGAGGGACAGGATACGGCATTTACAAAGACCTTTCGCCCGAAATTGATGAGATGTTCCCCGACTACTCTATATACCCCGAGTGCGATTATGCAATCGGCTATATAACGCGAGGTTGCCCCAATAAATGCGGTTGGTGTGTTGTGCCGAAGAAAGAAGGCGATATAAAACCATATCGCCGTTGGCGGAAGATTGTCCGTTCGGACAGCAAAAAACTTGTGCTTATGGACAACAACATTCTTTCGTGCGGTTTTGGCATATCCGAGCTTGAAGGCCTTATCGGCAGCGGGTACGCCGTTGACATTAACCAAGGATTAGACGCACGGCTTGTTGATGAGCGCGCAGCGGGCATAATCGGGCGGCTCAAATGGATTAAATATATCCGATTCAGTTGCGACAGTTTAGCGCAAACAGGTGCGATACGCCGCGCTGCCGCATTGCTTGAGCAATACGGAATAAAGCCGTACCGCCTGTTTATATATCTGCTCATCACAAAAGACATAAACAACGCCGCCCGCCGGGTTGAAGCGTTGCGGGGGCTTACGGGAATAAGCCTGTACGCGCAAGCAGAACGCAACGACAAGAAAGGAATCGTACCGAACCGCGCACAATTGGAATTTGCTCAACGCTATGTATACGGTCGGGCGTACCGCAAAGAAACTTGGTCGGAGTATTGCGAAAAAAGAAATCTTAAATTTTAGGGAGAAGGTTTCAACCATGTTTGATAATGCAACGGTTACATTACCCCTTGAAGAATTTGATAGATTGAGAAGTGACGAAGCATTTTTTCGGAAGAAATACCGGGAAATTGCTTCGCATATTGCCGGGTGTTTCGAGTATTCTTTTTCGCTCAACGCCTATCCGCAAGAGTGTGAAACTTGCCCGACAGCAAAAGAGGATTACTCATTGCCGAAAGACGAACCGGGAGTAATACACGCGACTTGTACGCAATGCGCTGTTTTCAAAAATTACAAGCCCGCCAACGAGATTTTAATTGTTGATACGGAGCGTCTCAAAACTTTTGCAAAACAACACGCCGTATGGGGCAAAGGCATTGAAACCGATGTTTCCGCAATCCCGCTCAAAGAAAAGGCGGGGACACAATGAAACGCATCACACTCGGAAGCCTTTTCGACGGAATCGGCGGCTTTACCCTTGCGGCGCAACGATGCGGAATCAAAACCTTATGGGCTTCCGAAATTGAACCTGCTTGCGTTTCGATAACAAAACGACACTTCTCCGGCGTAAAGCACTTGGGGGACATTACGAAAATACACGGCGGTGAAATTCCGCCGGTTGACATTATTTCTTTCGGAAGCCCTTGCCAAGATTTAAGCACCGCCGGTCGTCAACGGGGTTTATCCGGGGAGCGAAGCGGGCTTTTCATGGCGGCGGTCAGAATCATAAACGAAATGAGGTATGCAACCCGTGGAAAATATCCGGCCTTCATTATCCGGGAAAACGTCCCCGGCGCATTCAGCAGTAACAACGGCGAAGATTTCCGGACGGTTATTGAAATCCTCACAAATTCCCGCGTTCCAATGCCTCGAAGCGACCGATGGGCAATCGCGGGAATGGCTGGAGGTTGCGCAGGGGGCGCAAATATCGCATGGCGGCAACTTGATTCACAATTTTGGGGAGTCCCCCAACGTCGAAAACGAATCTTTCTTGTGGGAGATTTTAGAGGAAAACGCGCCGCGCAAATACTCTTTGAGTGCGAAAGCGAGCTTGGGTATGTTGGCAAGGGCGGAACGCAAGGGCAAGACTCTTCCGCCGTTACCGGAAATTGTGTTGAAGCATCAAGCGGGAATTGTTTGACTTCGCGAAGTTCGGAAGAATCCGTTGCGGATTTCGGACGCGCCGGAGACAGGGTGCGAATAAACGCCGAAAAATCCGCAACCCTTATCACAACAAGCGGCGGTTGGGGCGCGTCCACGGGGCTTTACTTATTAAGTGACGGTAAAACCGCCTTCGCGCTTCAAGGAAACATGATAGGACGGGCGGACAAAAACGGCCCGCGGGGAAGCGGGGTAAATGAAAATGTTTGCTTCACACTTACAGCCGGGGACAGACACGCCGTAGCCGAGATTTCGGCGGGGTTCACGCCGAACAGCTTCGGCGGATACAAGGCAGGTGTCGGGACGCTACGTGCAAACGGCGGTGACAGCGGCGGCGGTTCGGAAACGCTTGTAGTGCAGGGTTTTGCACCCGCAGGTCACGGCGGATATGCCGAAGGCATAGGGACATTACGCGCAAGTGCGGGAAATCACGGTCACAGTTCGTCAAATTTGCTTGTACAGGCGTACAGCTTTGATTCGTTAAGTTCAAACAGCATGAAGTCAAAAAATCCGTTTTCGGGTTGCCGTGAAGTTGAAATCGCGCGAACAATTGACGCTTCCGGTCCGGACTCCACGAAAAATCAAGGCGGAATTGCCATTGTAGATACCCTGCAATTTGCGGCGCGGGTTCGGAAACTTACACCGTTGGAGTGCGAGAGGTTGCAGGGCTTTCCGGATTACCGGACGAAATACAACGCCGACGGTGCGGTCGTAGCAGATACGCCGCGATATACCGCATTAGGCAACAGCTTAACGGTACCGTGCGCGGAACGTATTTTTCGGGGAATTGTGGCAGCGGTAGCGGGGGTGACGGTTTGATTAAATGTCCGACTTGCGGCGCACCCGCACCGGAAGGATTAACCCATTGCCCGGAGTGCATAGCGGATGTGGGGCAAGCCCCGCCGGAAATTGCGGCGATGTTAAAAACGGTTCTTAACATTATGGATTTATGCGGCTACGACAAAAAAACAAAGTCCTGCCTTAAAACGATGCTTTCCCAAGCAGAAAAAATGAAGGGAATTAAAAATGCCTAAAAAGCGAAGCAAAAAAAAGAGGCGTTACAACCCGAACAAACATCGAAAAACCGCAGCGAAACAAAAGAGAGTCGGCATTTCGTTAAAATCACTGATAACGGAAATAAACTGCCTTAAACCCGTTATACAAGCGGCAATCGCCGCACGGCAGCGGGCGAAGAAAAAGGAAGGAGGCCATTTCAATAATGATTCATAAACCGATTTACGAACCCAAAGGTCGCGCAAACGAGTACGGGGGATTGGCTGTAAATATTTACGACGGATGCAATCACGGTTGCTACTACTGTTACGCTCGCGCAATGAAAGAGCGATTTACCCCTAAAGGATTCATATGTAATTTCAACGCCCCCGCACCGCGCCGTTTCATTGTCGAATCCGTCAAGCAACAGCTTGCCCGGGAGAAAATCACCGGGCAATTGATACACCTTTGCTTTACTTGCGACCCGTACCCGGCGTACATCGACACAACTTCCACCCGCAAAATTATAAAGGCCATTAAAAACGCCGGGAACAACGTGCAAATTTTAACAAAGGGCGGGAAGCGGGCGGAACGTGATTTTGACCTTTTAGACGCCGGGGACATGTTCGGGGTATCTCTCACGGGTGGCGGCGACGAGCCGGACGAAAACGAACCGGAAGCGGCATCCCCCGTCGAGCGATTAAAGACAGTCATTAACGCAAGTCACGCGGGAATCGGCACGTGGGTGTCATTTGAACCCGTGCTTTCCCCCGAGTTTGTTTACGGGATGATAACTGCCGGAATCGGCGGCGGGCTTTATCGCATCGGCGTATTAAATTACCACCCTTCCGAAATCAGTTGGGGCAAGTTCGGTGCGAGGTGCGTCGAGTTATGTGAAATTCACGGGCGCAAGTACGAACTCAAAGAAGACTTAAAAAGCGAAATGCGGAAAGGCGGGTATTTATGAAATTCGGCAAGATAGAAAAAATTTGCAAAAGCCGCAAACGAATTTTTATTTACAACGACCCTGCAAGCGGGGCGCAATGGTTGGGTGACAGTTGCGGAATTTATCTTTTGGAGGGTATGCCGCATATTTCTTCCGCCGACGAGCTTTTGAGGCTTTTCGATGTGCCGGAAAGCAAGCACGTTGACTATCATTGCAAATTCGATAATTTGCCGGAGGAGATAGATTTTTCGGACGAAATCGGCGCACAGGATGAAGGCTTAGAGCCTAACCCCTTAACGATAGGTTGGAAGGACAGCCGATACGCACTTTTCAAAGACGGTCCGGAATTATACGCGATAAATACCGATTATTTAGAGCCTTTCGTCGGGGATTCCGACTATATCAGATACCATCGGCGGGAATTAAAAGGCGCGGGCGGCGGGTTTGTCTTGGGAATCAATATGGGGTTACAGCTTCAAGCCGTAATTTGCCCCGATATGATATACAGGCAAGAAAAATTTACGAAAGGCATTACGGAGGTTGCGGAAGCGTGTTTGTATATGCAGCGTCATTTTCCCAAGCCGGAAATACTGCCGGCGGAAACGGTATCGGGCAATCCGGAACAACAAAAACTTGAAGAATAGAGAGGACACACAACGATGAAAACCATATCAATTATCAACTTGAAGGGCGGCGTAGCGAAAACCATTACCGCCGCAAACATGGCGCATATTTTGGCAACCGTTCACGGCAAGCGCGTTTTGCTCGCGGATAACGACAAGCAAGGCAACATATCAAAAATGTTCGGGCTTCACAGCTACGACGATTTCAGTATTGCGGACGTTTTGACCAACCGTGCCGCATTTTTGGAGGAAGTCATTTCGCCGACCCGTTATCCGAATTTAGACGTACTTCCCGCAAACATGAATTTACTTGCCGCAATTCGCGAGGTGCTGATTGACAGCACACGACCGCAACAAACTCGGTTGCGGTCGGCATTTAAAACATTGGAAGATGCGGGGGAATACGATTTTTGCATCATTGATAACGCGCCGGACATCAATATTTCAACAATCAACGCGCTTGTAGCTTCCCACGAAGTAATAATACCCATCAAAATTGACAAATTCGCATTTGACGGATTGGCGGAACTCGTCGAGCAAATAAATATAACCCGCGAAGAATTAAACCCCGGTTTAACCGTGCGCGGTTGCCTCGTAACTTCCTATCAGCGGAACGAAGTAAACAAGCAGGGCGAAGCCGCCTTGCGCGAAAACTACCCTGTTTTTAACACGCATATCCGCCGAACGGAAAAAGTTGACGAAAGCACCTTCGCCGCCGCTCCGATTATTGACTACTCGCCGAGATGCGGTGCGGCGCGTGATTATCTTGCCTTCGTAAGCGAATATGTGTCCGAATCGGACACAAAAGGGGGCGCGGATAATGCCTAAAAACAAAAAATTCAACCTCACGCAATTGTTAAACAGCAATGCGGAAGCGGGTGAAGCGGGGCAGGAAAAGCCCCGCCGCGCTCCGCTTAAAGTCGTTTCATTGTCCGTGCATGACCTTGTGCCGTCGCAGGATAATTTTTATTCGGTTGATGATATTGCCGGGTTGAAAACATCTGTAGAAATTTTCGGAATTAAACAAAATTTGACAGTGAAGCCGTCGGACGGGGGAAAATACGAAATCATCGCGGGGCATCGGCGACGCTTGGCATGTTTGGAACTCGTAAACGAAGGCAAGTCGGAGTTTGAATATGTACCGTGCGGCATTGAAACGGGCAACGACGAAATCAAAGAACGCATCCTTTTGATTATGAGCAATTCCACAACCCGAACGCTTTCGGACTTTGAAAAAATGAAGCAGGCCGAGGCATTACGTGAATATTGCGAGGCATGGAAAAATCGGGATAACTTGCCGGGTCGTGTGCGGGATATGGTGGCGGAAATTATGCAGGAATCCGTTACGCAAATTGCCCGCATGAACGCGATTGCAAATAATTTATCTCCGGAGTTTCAAGCAGAATTTCAGGTGGGGCGGGTGGGTATATCCGCCGCCGTCGAGCTTGCCGCGCTTTCGCCGGAAAAACAAGCGGAGGCGTTTAACGATTACACCGAAACGGGCGGAATGTCCGTAAAAAGCGCGAAAGCCCTCAAGGATGAATCCGCACCGCCGCACACGAGTGAACCCGCCGCAGACCCGCCGGAAGAAACGCCCGACCCGTGGGTGGAAAAACACAAGGCGGATATGGCGGCAATGGGGCGCGAAATTGAAAACATGATAAACGAGGACGAAACCCGAGATTGTCCGCCGCAATATTGCGGTAATTGTGCGCGGGACGCTTGCCGGCATGAGTGCGAAGCGGACGCACCTCCGGAAGCTAAAGACTTTGCGGACATGAGCGCAGAAGAAAAAGGCGCGGCGGCAGTCGAATTTTTAGAAGGAATCCGTTTTAAAGTATTCGCGCCCGGCGCAGACACAAGAATTTTTGATTTCATCGTTGAAACGCTTGAACAAATGAAAAACCGCCCGTAAAGGGCGGCAAGGCGTTAATCGGCAAGTTGTAAATGTGTTTTTAAGGCATCCTGCAAAATGCTTGAAAAGTTCACATGTGCGGCTTCTGCTTGGTAGTTCAACCATGCCGGAATTGAAAGCGTTTTTTTAACCGCTCGCTTATCCATTTGACGGCGGTAGGCATCCGTATCGGCAACTACCATGCTTACGAATTGCGGTTGCTCATGGGGAAGCGTTGCGGAAGCCTCCGGAATCGGTTCTTTGTTGTTTTCCGCATCCCAAAGCCACATAGCCGCAGCATCTTCCGCCATTTCGATAGCATGAACAAGCGTGTCGCCGCATGTGCGGCAATGAGGGAGGTCGGGAAGGTAAACATCGTAGCCGTTTTCCAAGGGTGTAAAAATAGCCGGATAAACATACTTCATGTTAATTCCTCCTGTTTTAATTATATTTTAGCGGACTTCGCGGGGCTTACAGAAGCCCCGCGCTCCGCAAGATTGATTTTGCGGTGTAATCATTGATTTCGCTTCCGTGAGGGATTGGGATTTTCCCCGGCTTGGTTGGGTGTTTTGCCATCCCGTGTTTCCCTCCCGCGCTTACTTTCCATCCTCCTTTACGCAGCTTTCGTATAAGTTCCGTTCGCTTCATGCCCTCACCTCTTGAATACATTTTAATACGTACTTTACGTGTCGTCAAGTGGTTTGCAGAATCTTTTTTCAAAGGAGTTGCGCACTATGGACAGGGACAGAGTAAAGCAAATACTTAAATTTTTCCGCGATATTGACGCACAAATCGCCCATAACGCACAGCTCATTAACATCATGGAAGACACATTTTATTCGTTAAACGGAAGCGGAGAAATTGACGGACAACCGAGGGCAAAAAATAAAATATCCTGCCCCACAGAAGCTACGGCATTAAGCGTACCTTCATATGCAAGCGAAACATTGCGGGAGTGGCGGGACGAAAACGAAGCTCTTTGCAAGCTCAAAGCCGCAATATCTCGGGAAATCGGCCGCCTTCCGCATTTGCAGCGCGTAATTGTTTATGACTTTTATGTTCACGGCTGTAAATGGCAGGACGTTTCACAAGCGATAAACTATACCCCGCGCCATTGCAAAAATATACGCAACCGCGCTCTTGATAGCCTTTCAAGGCTTTTTGCCGGCAATACGCTGATAGTAACGCACAAATATTAAAAACTTCACATGTCTGAAAAAAACAAAACAAACGAATATTCTGCCGAAAAACATTTCCCCCTTTTTCCCCTTTTTATATGCTATACTTCCAAGGTGAAGAATTGCGAGCCGCCCCGTGCGGTTCGTTTTTTTATATTATCGAAAGGGGACGGACGACCGTGGGCAAACAAAGAAGAAGCGGGCAGAACCCGCCGCGTAAGCGGGGCGGGCAACCCGGCAACAGTAACGCCGCCGGGCATGGTGCGCCCTTTAAAAACAAGAACGCCGAAACCCACGGTGCATACAGCACCGTTAATATGGGGGACATCTCCCCCGCCGAGCGTAAGCGCATACTCGGCATGGGGGCGGACGTGCGGGCGCATCTTCTTGATGTACTCCGGCGGCTGTGGGCGAAAGAGGCCGGCCTTCACGCTCGTATTGCCCGGCTTGAAGCGGGGGGCGCATCCGCCCTCTACACAGAGCGAGAAATTGAAATGCTTGTACCCTCGGGCGGCAGCGGCGCAGACAGTGACATGCCCGGCGGTAAAGCTGAAAGCATGACCACCGCAATGAAAACCATCATTCGCGCCGCGCCTTTTGATATGATTATTAAGTTATCTGCCGAACTCGACAAAACACAAGGAAGAATTGTTAAAACATTGGATACGTTGCGAGCGTTTGAGAACGACAACAAACGCCTTGACCTTGACCGCCGCAAGTACACACTGGCAAAGCAAAAGGCATTCGGAGAATATAATGTAAATTTAGAAACAAACGAGCTTAACGACGATTACGAAACAGACGAAAACGATAATCTTTCGGATGATTGAGTTTCGCGTCGAGCCGCACGTGTAGGTACTCCCGGGGCTTACAGGATATTGCGGGTACGGTGAGCCCGAGGCTTGCCTATTTACGAAAATTTTTTAACCGCTTCCGCCGTTTTACTTCGGCGGATTTTTATTTGCCGGCGGCGAACTCGGCTCATTGCAACGGGAAAGGAGCGTTTTGCCGTGAAACTTTACGACACGAAGGCAATTTCGCGGGTGCTTAACTTATCCGAACGGCGTGTTCGACAATTGAAAGACAAGGGGATTATTTCGGAGTACAAAGCCGGAACGGGGCTTTACGATTTGATTCAAACGAATCACCGATATATTGATTATTTGCGAAATCGCAATCCGGACAGTGAACAGGCGGCGGATTATCTCACGGAGCGGGCTTTACTTGTTCGGGCAAAACGGCGCGACGCTGAATACGACCTTGCCGTCAAAGAGCGCGAACTGCACGCCGCATCGGACGTTATGGCGGTTATGTCGGGCATGTTGACCACGTTCAAGGCGCGGATTCTTGCAATTCCGGCGAAACTTTCCCCGATTTTGAGCAAAAAAACCGGCAAGCGAGAAATTTTCCGCATTTTGAAGGACAGCATGGAAGAAGCATTGGCGGAATTATCCGATTATGGCCAAGCATTCGGAGGTGAGCGCGAAGATGAAAGCTATGAAAGCGGCAACGCATGACCTGTTTCGGCGCATTTTCGCCATAATTAAGCCGCCTCCGAATATGACTCTTTCGGAGTGGGCAGATAAATTCCGCTACTTGTCGAAAAAAACTTCCGCCGAGCCGGGAAAATGGAAAACAAGCAAAGCCCCGTATCAACGGGAGATTATGGACGCAATTTCAGACATCAACACGCAAAAAGTTATCGTTATGAGCGCGGCGCAAATCGGCAAAACAGACGGCTTTATATTGAACACTTGCGGGTACTATATGGATTACGACCCCTGCCCGATTATGATTTTACAACCGAACGCGCAACCGATGGCGGAATCATTTTCAAAAGACAGATTAACCCCCATGTTGCGCGATACACCGCGATTACGCGGGAAAGTAAACAGCAAAACCCGAAACAGCGGCAATACGATTCTGCATAAAGAGTTTCCCGGCGGATATATCGTAATCGTCGGCGCAAATTCCCCGGCAGGGCTTTCAAGTCGTCCGATTCGATTACTTCTTGCGGACGAAGTAGACCGTTACCCGCCCACAGCGGGAAAAGAGGGCGACCCTCTTTTGCTTGCGTCAAAGCGTTTAACCACCTTTTGGAACAAAAGAGAGGTGTACATTTCAACCCCGACGATAAAGGGGGCTTCTCGCATTGAGGTTGAATACGAAAACAGTACGCAGGAAGTTTGGCATGTGCCTTGCCCGGCTTGCGGCATTTATCAGCCGCTTGTATGGGCGCAGGTAGAGTTCGACCGAGAAAATATCTCCGAGCGCATGGAGGTTTTCTACAAATGCGAAAAATGCGAGGTTGCCCGAACCGAAACCGAATGGAAAGAGCTTTTCACGGAAGGAAAGTTTGTTGCAACCTATCCGAAAAAACCGGTTCGGGGCTTTCACCTTAACGCACTGGCATCTCTTTTCGTCGAGTGGCGCGACATCGTTATTAAATTTATCGAAGCCAACGAGGAAAAGAAAAAAGGCAATATTGAGCCGCTGAAAGTTTGGACGAACACCGAAATGGGGCAAACATGGGAAGAACCCGGAAGCGATTTAGACTGGGAGGTTTTTTACAATCGCCGCGAAAAATATAATTGCGAAATTCCGGGTGACGTTATGATTTTAACCGCCGGAATTGACACGCAGGACGACCGCTTCGAAGTTGAAGTCGTCGGTTGGGGCGCGGAAAAAGAAAGTTGGGGCATACAATACGCCGTAATTCGCGGGGATTTAAAACAAGCGCAAGTTTGGAAAGACTTAGACGCATTTTTAAGTCAAACCTTTACCCGCGAGGACGGCGCGAAAATGCACATTGCACGGGCTTGCATAGACGCGCAAGGACATTTTTTCAACGAAGTTTGCGCGTACTGCAAAACCCGCGTAGCCCGAGGCATTTATCCGATACGCGGCGTGGGCGGGTTCGACAAGCCGTATATTCCGCGCCCGTCAACAAACAATCGCGTTAAAGTGCCGTTGTTTAATTTAGGCGTTGATACCGGCAAAGCCCTTTTGTATCAAAGTTTGGGCGTTGAAGAAGAAGGCGCAAATTATTGTCATTTTCCCAAAGAGAGGGACAGGGGATACGGCAAAGATTACTTCCGGGGCTTGACCGCCGAACGTATGGTTCTTACCTACAAGCGGGGCAAGTCCTTTTATATTTGGAAGTTAAAAGAGGGGCAGCGGCGTAACGAGCCGTTAGATACTCGCAATTATGCACAAGCCGCGCTTGAAATCTCAACTGTCGCATTGAAAAAGTCGGATGATTCAGACGCGCCCGCGCCGCAAACCGGACGCAAGCGAGGTATTCGCGTACTTTCAAATGGGGTGTAAATTATGGCAAGGCAGGGAATAACGCTTCAAATTGCCCGACAACATTTAGCGGAATGGTTAAAGGCGGAACTTATCTTAACCGAGGGCGGCCAGAGCTATCAAATGGGTTCGCGTATGCTTACGCGGGCTTCGTTGAGGGAAATTCGAAACGAGATTAAATTTTGGCACGATAAGGTTCAAGAATTTGAACTCATCAAAAAGCACGGGGGACGTAATCGGGTAATACGAGCCGTCCCCCGTGACCTTTAAGGCGGTGGAATATGAATGTAATCGACAGGGTTATAAATGCCTTTTCACCGGAACGCGGACTTCGACGCGCAGCGGCTCGGCGTAAATTAGGCATAATCGAAAACAGCGGCTACAGCAATTACGGGGCATCCCGTACAAAAAAGGGGCTTATCGGTTGGCTTTACGGCGGCGGAAGCGCGAGTGAGGATATAGAGGAAAATTTATCTGCTTTGCGCGAACGGTCAAGGGATTTGTATATGGGTGTACCCCTCGCCACCGGGGCAATAAAAACCATGCGAACGAATGTTGTAGGTTCCGGGCTTGTTCTTAAAAGCCAAGTGGATTATTCATATTTAGGCATTTCGGAGGAAGCGGCGCAAGAAATTGAGGGCAACATAGAGCGCGAATTTTCCTTATGGGCAGATTCGCACGGGTGCGACTTAGAGCGAACAGACAATTTCCGCAAGTTACAGCAACTTGCGTTTATGAACTGGCTTTTATCCGGGGATGTTTTTGTTGCTTTGCCGACAACCCAACGACCTGATATGCCCTACGATTTGCGAATACAGCTTATCGAAGCGGACAGGGTTTGCAATCCGCCCAACAAAGAAGATGACAGAAACATTGTGGGCGGAGTCGAAACAAACCGCCACGGGGAGGTTGTCGCGTATCACATTGCGAACAGTCACCCCTTGTCAGTTGATGCGGCGACTTCCGACCCTAAAGATTGGAAGCGGGTGTCGGCATACGGAGAAAAAACGGGCGGCGCAATGTGATTCACTTGTTAAACCGCGAGCGCATCGGCCAACGGCGCGGCGTACCCTTCCTTGCGCCCGTTATCGAAGCCCTTAAACAATTAGGGCGATACACGGAAGCGGAGTTGATTGCAGCTGTAGTAAGCGGCATGTTCACCGTATTCATTGAGAATAAAGGCATTTCAAGCGACGACCCCATCGGCGCAATGATTCCCGAAGAAGAGCAAATCGACGCGCGGGACGAAAATTCTATGGAAATGGGAAACGGTTCCATACTCGACCTTAACGAAGGGGAAGAAGCAAAAGCAGTATCACCCGGGCGACCGAATGTTAATTTCGATGGATTCGTAGTTTCAATCTGCCGGCAAATCGGTGCGGCGTTGGAAATCCCGTATGAAGTTTTGGTCAAGCATTTCACTGCGTCGTACAGCGCGTCGAGGGGCGCGTTACTTGAATTATGGAAATCGGTAAAAATGCACCGAAACTGGCTGGCGGAAGGTTTTTGTCAACCTGTTTTTGAAGAATGGTTGGCGGAAGCCGTAGCGCGGGGAAGGATAAACGCGAAGAAAGTTTAATGAAGGAGGTTCGGGACATTGAGCAGGGAAGCAAATAAATTTTGGCGGATTAACCCGGCAAACGCCGCAGAAAACACGGCGGCGGAACTTATCCTTTACGGGGATATTTCAAGTTATCCGTCATGGTGGGCGGACGATATAACACCGCAACAATTCAACGAGGATTTGAGCGCGTTGGGGGATGTTTCGGAAATTACTGTGCGCATCAACAGCGGCGGCGGGGATTTGTTCGCCGCAACCGCAATTTTTACCCGGCTGAAAAGCCACAAGGCAACGATTACGGTTATTATCGACGGTTGGGCTTGCTCGGCCGCTACGGTAATCGCCATGGCGGGGGACGTTATAAAAATCCCGGCGGCGGGCGCATTTATGATACACGACCCTACTTTAACTCTTTGGGGGCGGTTTGAAGCGGCGGATTTTGATAAATTCAAAAACGAACTGATAACCGCAAAGAACTGCATAATCAATGCCTATGCAATGAAAACAGGCAAAACAAAAGATGAAATATCCGCGCTTATGACAGCGGAAACATGGTATACGGGGGAAGAGGTCGTTGAAGCAGGCTTTTGCGATAAAGTTCTTTTTTCGGAAAACGTCGAAAATAAAAAGTTCGCAATTGCCGCCGATGTTTCGCGTTATAAAAACGCGCCTAAAAACCTTTTTGCTCCGCTGCCCGAAAGCGGCGTTAAAAATAGCAATCAAACTAAAAAAGCATTCCTGTAACAAATGAAAAATAGCAAATGGGAAAATTGAAAAACCCCTGCTAAGATTCATGTGTGCTATCGACACCGCACATAAATCAAAAGACAGGGGAGGTTCAGCAATGAAGAA
>WQVC01000030.1 GCA_009781765.1 Defluviitaleaceae bacterium
ATTCTTCATTGCTGAACCTCCCCTGTCTTTTGATTTATGTGCGGTGTCGATAGCACACATGAATCTTAGCAGGGGTTTTTCAATTTTCCCATTTGCTATTTTTCATTTGTTACAGGAATGCTTGTTAATTTGATTGATTACAGCATGTATGAGTGCCGTATTGCGTAATCCGTTTTGACACATGATAACTTTTGGACATATAATATATTGACGAGGGGGTCAATATGCACAATATTTACTTTTACGAAGACCGTGACGGCAATAGCCCGGTATTGGAATATATCGAAGCATTATCTGAACGAACAGATAAAGACAGCCGCATAAACCATAATAAAATAAACGATTATATCCAAGTGTTAAGCGAACACGGCAAAGCGGCCGGAGAACCATATATCAAACACTTAGAGGGCGATATATGGGAGATAAGACCAATTAGGGCCAGAATCTTCTTTGCAGGCTGGTTGGAGAACGATTTTATATTGCTTCATTACTTCCAATTCAAACAAACTAACAAAACACCAAAAAGAGAAATTGCACAGGCAAAGCGCAATCTTGCAGATATCCGGAAAAGGAGTGGGTTTAAGTGAAAACATGGGCAGAGGTCAGACCGAAGATATACACCGCAGATGAAATAAGAGAAAGCGACTTGAGAGTTGCTATCATAGGGGAACTCATAAAAGCGCGTAATGAAAAAAACATATCGCAACGAGAGCTTGAACAATTGAGCGGGGTTAAGCAACCCGTAATATCACGCATGGAAGCGGGTGAAACCAGTCCGCAGCTTGATACTGTTTTACGGGTTTTAGCTCCTTTAGGTAAAACGCTTTATGTCGGCGATTTGCAAGCGGCAAAACCTGTATAGTTCTAAAGAAGCGCACGAATGAAACAGCAACGTTATTGCGGACTTAGCGTGGCTGTTACTTCCGCAATGCTTTTATTTGTGCTGATAGTGTAGGGGTGTTTCGAGCCTAACACCTTTTCCCGGATAGCCAACGCCTTTTGATACCATTCCAATGCCTTGTCGTAATCCCCTTTGTTGCGATACACCCCTGCAATGTTGTGATAGATTGTGGCGGTGTCCGGGTGTTCCTTATCTAGCACCTTTTTCCGGATATCCAATGCCTTTTGATGCCATTCCAGTGCCTCGTCGTAATCGCCTTGCTTGCTATACACCACTGCAATGTTGTTATAGGTTGTGGCGGTGGACGGGTGTTCTAAGCCCAACGCTTTTTCTCGGATAACCAACGCCTTTTGATACAACTCAAGAGCCTTGTCGTAATCGCTTTGGTGGCGATACGCAAATGCAATGTTGTTGTAGGATTGGGCGGTGGATGAGTGTTCAACACCCAACACCCTTTCCCGAATAACCACCGCCTTCTCATGCCATTCCAATGCTCGGCTGTAATGCCCGAGATTTTTAAACCCAACGCCGCCCCAGCTGTACAAATATGCGACTGTTTTTTTATCCTCATCCGAGGTTAAAACACTTGCGGCATTAGCCAAAAACGATTCCACATGCGACGAAAGCCTCAAAAATCGGCTGTTACTTTCAACATCTCCGTATGAAAAAGCGTATATTTCGCCAAACATGCGCAACAAGCACTCCGCCAAATTATCCTCTCCGGCGGCTTTGCCCCGTACTACCTCCTGCAAAAGCCGGTGCATGGCATAACCGCTTTCACCTTCCTGCTTCTTTAAAAGGGAGAACTTCGTTAATTCCGCCCAAAGCGTTCTTCCGTCTATCGGGTCTTGCAGCACTTCGCGCAACGGGGACGGAAGAAATTCCGCATTTTCGGCAAACAGCCATTTTTCAATGTTTTCGGGCGCGATATACGAACATAAGTACAACAACTGCCGGGTCGCCTCCCGGTTGATTTTGTTAATGGAAACTTCCAGCGTTGCGGCAACTGACTTAAAGGCATCGTCGTCGTCGGTGCTGTCCAACGCACGGAGTCCGCATTTATCAAGCAGGGATAAATATTCCCCGAACGAGTCGCTGTCATCATCCGCTACAGCAGCAGCGGCTTGCTCCAATGCCAACGGCAAATGCCCGAGTCGCTCCGCCAGTTTTAAAGCATTGTCCCGGTCGTTTTTTATTCCCGTGGATTTTTCCAAAAAGTCAACGGATTCATCCGCCGAAAAAGCAGAAATATCTACTGCCTCAATTTGGCGACCCAACTTGTTTCTTGTTGTGATTAAAACATGTCCGCTGCTGCTTCTCGGCCGCCACTCGTTCGAAAGTTTTTCGACGTTATCGTATATAAACAGCCAACCGTTGTTGTTATCTGTCCATGTCAAAACATTGTCGATAATACGCCGCTCGCTGATTTCCTGATGTTCGTCCGCCAAGCCCATTTTCACTGAAAATTGCTTGTAGGATGCAAGTACATGCGAGTCATCTTCGGCTTGCACCCACCATATCAAGCTGTACTTATGCGCGTAGCGATATGCGTATTCCAAAGCCGTTTGCGTTTTGCCCAAACCGCCCATACCCGTCACGGCTTGGGTTAATGAAATTTCACTGCCGCTTTCAAACGCCGCGCTGATGCGCTCAAAAACTTTACCCCTGCCGGTGAAATGAGGATTTCTGTTGAACGGAAAATTATTCGGCGGCAAGCTGCCGCCGCCCGGGAATCGAACATTAGGGCTGTCGGATGCCGAAGCCTTTTTACCTCCGGGATAAACCGAACGAGGACGCCGAATGTCTTTCACGGAAACACCGGATATAAGGCGTTCTTCTGCCGTATCCTCGTCCGCATCGAATAAGTTAATGTAGTGTACGGCAGCAAATAAGCCTTCGGGCTTAAAGTTCGCTATCCGCACAGGCACAAACAAACGTTTTTCACCGGTTGCGTCTTTTGTAAATGCTGCCGCCCATTCAGCGTTGCAATATAACGAGTCGAAATAATCTTGCGACATTACAGCGATAAAGCGTTCGCACTCAAGCAGAGCTTTATGCATATCCAACACAAAATTACCGCCCGCCCTAAAATCCCATGCCTGAATACGGCAAATGTAGCCTTCGCCTTCCAATACTGCGGCAATCCATGTTGCCCACTCCTCGTCGATTCCGGTGTAGCTGATAAAAAAGTCGTCTTTTTTTGTGCTTCTCTTGTTTACTCCGCTCATTTGCATCGCTCCTTTGTTTTTTAATGAGTTTTGCCGCGCAACTCTGTAGCAAATTTTCCGTACCGAAGCAAAAACTGCTGCATTGCGCACCTAAGGTAATATCTTGAAAATATATGTATTGTGATTATAAGGGGTTTCGACAAAAAAACAAGAGGTATGACAAAAAAAAGCGACCGGCTCTCCCGAAAAATTTCGAGAAAGCAATCAATCGCCTTTGCCGGTGCATTGTACCGGCGTTCGCTTTAGTTTTATGTGTTTGCTTGATTCGTTTTTCTAAGTAAACCGAAGTCCCGGGAACTTCGGGTGTGCAGAGCTTTCGCTCCGCGTTGCCGAGTTGTATGAAAGGTGTGCACGTGGGCGTCAACATTCGGTCGGCCGTGTCCGAACGGGTCTGCCCGCTTTCATATAGTGCGGCGGGTGGTACGGGTGAAGCATGTTGTTACATGCAACCGTTATACAGCGGCTTCGGCACGGCTCGGTGCGGTCAGTTTCAGGGCGAACCCCTTCCTGAGATGGCAAACACGTCCTTTGGCATAGAAGCGACTGCTTTATTTCTCGGTTGCAACGCAAGTATAAATGAAACTTCATGCACAAGTATCCGGAACGGTTCTGAGAAATTTTCCTGGAATTTTTCCTGGAATCGCGCAGCCTCGAAACAATCAAAAAACCGCGCATTCACGCGGTTCTTTGATGTATTGCGATTTTCCGCCTCGTTTTCGGGCAACGCAAAATCAAATTGCTCTACTCAATCGTGATAACCGTATCCTCGCCGATAACCATATACTCCCGTGCGCCTAAACTCTGCACAATTGTGCCTTCGGCGCGGAACGTGCCGGGGTTAATTACGCGGGCATAATAATAGTAAACGTGTTCGCGGTCGAAACGGCCGTTGTGGTCGAAGAAAGTTACGCGCTGACCTTCGGTTTGCGCCCATGCACGGCGACCGGTAACATTATTGCCGCGTCCGATTCGCGCCGAATCCTGCACAAGAACGAGTCCGGCGGGCAGGAAATCGGTAATTACATACGTTCCGGTCAAGTCGCGGGCGGAATAATCCACAGTAATTTGTACGCGAATAATTTCATCTTGTGCAAAAGTTGTTGCCGGGAGATTCGACGTGCCTCGGAAAAACTGACGCCGTATGGTGATGTCGTTTTCAACGGCTTCGATTTCTTCGAGCGGAACGCGAATAACTGATACCGCGCCGACTTCGCCGGCGGTTGAAATTAAGCGGAATTGGTCGAAATTTTGCGCGGGAATGCGCAAAGTAAACGACCCGCCGTGTCCGAGATTTCGCGTAACCGTGTCGCCGAAAAGGCTGTACGTTATGCTTGCCTCGGAAGCGTTGTGATTTTTAATTTCGCGCGAGATGAAGTTCAGCGTTTCAAGATTAAGCAGAAGCTGCGCGTTTAACGCCAAAGTGTCGCGACGACCTCCGCCGAATCGCGGCCAACCGATTGCGGCGGCGCGATTTGTTACGGCGTAGTTGTGCAAGCCGATTGCTTCGGACAATCCGAGTTCTGCCGCCAGAAGCGCGGTTGCGGATGTTGCGTCCAAAATTTGCGCACGATTCGCGCCGGCGTTTACGCGATAATACGGCGCGACGCGCTGAACATGCGGCGCAATGCGTTCGTCGTAAAGCTGATGCGCGATATGGGTTTCGCCGAGCGCGGCAAATGCAAGTGCTAAATATGCCGTGTTGCGCACGGATAAATCCTCAAGCATGGCATAACGTTGCAGGTCGTGCAGAACCGGTTCGCCCAAAAGCGCGAGTCCGTACAGCGCAAGCATTCTGTTGTCCGTGGGGGATGTTTCCGCGATATTTCGCAAATAATTTCGCATCGCGTGCAAATTTATTTCATCCTGCACGAAGGGCAGTAACTTTACGGTTACGGGAAGCTCGGCGTCGGAGTAAGGCAGAACCGCCAATCCGCCGCTTTGCGTTTGATAATCGGTTACATCGAACGCGCCGGCGTTACCGAAAGTTCGAACGTCGGGGAAGTGTGCGCGAATCATCGCATCCGCTTCGCGACGTGCAACGAGTCCTTCGATACGTGCGCCGCTCCACCACGTTTGCCTCAGCGAGAACAGCGAGTTCAAAAATTGCCCGCGTCCGTGGTCGGTGAAGGTGATGTTTGTCAAACCGGTTTCGTTGATTTCAAATTGAGTTGCCGGCGTTACCGTGTAGAAAACCGCGTTGTCGATATGGCGATGCGAATTTACAACGGTGAAATCATGCCGAACGGCGTCGCCGTGACCGGCCACAACCGCGCGAATAATAATCGCGCCGCTGCCTTCTTCGCTCATTTCCCACAGCGGAATGTTTACGCGCTCGAATGCCGCTCCGCTTCCGCGACGAACATCGTCGGGTGCGTCTTGGCGATACACGGTGAACTCAACGCGCTCGCCGCCGGCAAGTGCCGTTCCGAATGCGTTTACGCCGATTGTCGGCACGTCGCCGGTGAGAAACACGCGGTTCAGCGTGTAATGAAGGAACATCGGCAGTGTTACGCGCACGTTTTGCACGATGTTTCCGGCATAAAGGTCGGTGGAAATTCCCGAAGCGGTTGCGCGCCACGAAGTCACATTGTCGGGCAGGGGGAACGTTAAAGTTGCCGTGCCGTTTGCGTTCGTGCGAACGGATGCGAAAAATGCGGTATCTTCGAAACGTTCGCGGATGCGGGCATCTTCGCCGCCGGATTCGCGGCCGCGAGCCGCCGAGTCGTCTCCCGCCATTGCCGGCATCGGTGCGCCTGCGGCGAAATCGGCCTGCAATTCGGCATCTTCGGCGACGTCATCCGTATCTTCAATTCCGTCGCTTACAAATGTGCGGTGAGTCGCCATTGCAAATCGCAGGTTGTCGCCCACATTTGCATAAAGCATCGCAAGCGTATCTACGTTGTAATCCATAAGCGCGAACAACGCTTCATCCACGAGAGAAATATTTACGTTTGCCGCTTTGGGATTACCCGCAAGGTCGGTTGTGCGAATTGTAAATGTCGGAACTTCGCCGGGGCGATAATATTCGGCGCAAGTTGTAATTTCTATAAGAAGCTCGCGGGATGCGGGATTAAATCGCAAGCGTTGCGACATTTGCCCGCCGCTGTGATACGTATGCCCGTTAAAATGCACCGCAAAAACCTGCGCGTTGGGAACATGTTGCTCGCCGAAAGTAAATTGCAGCGGATTCGTACCGACGTGATACGAAATCACTCCGCCCTGCACCACAACAAACAGGAAATTCCCCTGCTCTACCCTTTCCGCGCCGCGCATAATCGTGAGCTCAACGTCGTCGCCTATGTCATAACCGGCGGGGTCTGCGCCGTACAAAAACAGGCGGTTATCGTTCGCGCTGTTGAAAAAGCTGTCCCAGTTGCGCCCGATATGCGTGTTAAAATACATATTGCGTCCGTTGCCGTCGCGGGTTGTGATGCGGGCAATGTACGAGCGACGTTCGATGTTCGGAACGGTGAAATTGCGTTCGGCAAAGCCGTCGGCATTTGTTGTTAATGTGAACGTTTGCAGAGAATTTTCCCGGCGCACGTGACGATAACGCGGGCGAGTTTGACGGGTTACGTGGTCATAAAATTCGCCTTCGCGAACGCGCTCCCAGTAAACTTCAACGATTTCCACAGAAATATTTTGTCCCGAACGGGGCGCGCCCAAGAAATCGCTCCAACGCGCCGCTGTGCCGTCGTTGATTCTGTCCAGGGTGATATTGTGAACGTCAACGGAAAGGGTTGCGTTCGCGCCGTCGCGGTGGGCGCGGGGACGAACGTTGATGTCGTTTACAAATACGCGAACGCTTGAACGTTGTTGCGTCCAACCGATTTCCGGCAGCGTTGTTTCGGCGGTAAATTCCATGCGGCGTTCACCCTGTACGGGAGAGTTGCGCGTGGGTGCCTGCGCCGTCGGGCGCGTTGATACTTCAATTACGCCGTCGATATTTGTTTGACCGCGCCCGTGTTGCGACGAGCCGAGCTGATGCCCCCAAAAACGATGCGAAATATCCAAATCCGGCACGGGTGTGCCTTCGAAAAATGCGGTGTTCGCGGTGAATGTTACTTCCTGCCCCGCAAAAATCGCGGCGTGCGACGCGGAAACCGTCATTTGATACGGCGGTTTTACATAATCCTGCACAGTGAAAAACATCGACGAAAGCAATACGTCGCCGTGATAAATTGAAATTTCATACGAACCGGGGTCGATGTGAGGCAAGCGGATTTCTCCGCTGAACGCGCCGTAATTCACGGGAACATTTACGCGATGCAGAATATCGCGATTGGGGTTGCTCCAACCCCTCCCCCACCACGAACCCTCCGTTAAAACGGCGGTGACGTGGTTGATGTTTTCATCCGTGCGGCGATTTTGCACAAATCCCCACAAGTGAACCGTGTCGTCGCGCTGAAATAATGTGCGGTCGAGTTGAAGTGCTGTCCAGTAGTCGTTGTGGGAAGACGGCGTCGAATTCCAACCGCCGCCGAATGAGCGCGATACCGGCATATCCCAAACGTCGTCGCTCCACCAATGATTCCAAAAACTTTGCATTCCGCCCTGATGTATGAAAATCACGCTGTCGCCGGCGATTAAATAATCCCCGACAGACAATCCGCGCTCGATAACCGCAACGCCGTATTCGGCGGCGTTAATCGTGCTGCGCGTAACCGGGTCGTAAACGCTCGCGCCGGAAATCGGGCGGCCGGTGTGCATGTCGTTAAGCCAAACGATTGCGCGGTCGGCGTCGGCGAAAATTTGCGTCGCCGTGTCGGTAATTTGAATTACAACCTGGCTGACAGATTCTCCGGCTGTTGCCGCATGAAGCACGTAAAATCCGGGAGGAAGCAGGTCGGGCAGAGTATATCTTTCGTTCCAACGATTTCGCTCCGGTGCGTTTACGGTTTCGTGGGAAAGTCGCGTTAAGTCGTCGGTGTCGATGATATGACGCCCGTCGGAAAAATGCGACCACGAATGAACGCCGGAAAGTCTCGTTACCGCATCAATTGCAATTGCGCGGTCGTCGATACGATACAGGCTGAACTCTATCGGCGGGCGAGCTGTCTGCCCGCTGTGACTCAGCCAAAAATTCACATGCGGCACGTCAAAGCTCGGAAACTCGACGTAGTTGCGCGAAAAATGAACCCGTGATGCAGGCTGCGGGCGTTCGCCCGCTTCCCGAACGGGAGCGGTTTCAAAGGAAAATACGCGCTCGCTGCCGATTGTTTCATTTAAATAGGAAGCTCCGGCGCGAAGCGTAACGGTGTAAACCGTTGAATGCTCAAGCGGATTTATCGGCATGAAAATCGCCGTTGAGTCGCGGTGGATGAATCGCCCTTCCGCGTGCGGGTAGATTGAAAAAAGCTCGGAGATGTCGATTTCCTCGCCGTAGGAGAAATTTATTTCAACGCCCGTGCGAACGGGAACATTTGTTGCTTGGTTGCGCGGCAGAGTTCCCGTAATTTCGAAGAGAATCGCCGTTTGAAACGCCCATGTGATTTCCGGGCCGTCATCACAAGTCACGCGGAACACGTAAACAGAGTTCGGCGTAAGCGCGAGCGCGGGCGTGATTAAAAATGTATCGACGCCCTCGCGGGTGATTGTCGGCGGGTCTTGCCCGTCGATTGTCACGTGCGGCAAATCGGGCCAACCGCGACGCATCGGAATCGGAACGCGCAGCACGAAAGAACTTGCGGAATCAACGCCGGCGCGTCCTACGTGTGTGGGCGCGAGAACATATCCGCCGCGCGGGTCTTGCCCGTCCAAAATTTCGCCGATTTCATCCGCCGAAAACATTGCGGCTGCCGCGACGGCTGAGAGGGATGTTGCCGTGCGGAAAGCGCGTTCCGACGCAACAACTTCCGATGTAATAATTTCATCGGGGGCGTAATTTGTTCGCCCGGTTATGTGCGATGTAACAAAAACGGCCGCGATAACTGCGAAAAGCAACGATGCGACCGAAGCAGCAATGATTTTTTTTCTCATCCGAAACACCTCTTCAAAAAAATTTTTTCCGGGGAGCGAAGAAAGAGAGAGGATACTCCGCCCCCCGAAAAAGAGCAGATTCGTATTATATACCAAGGTAAGAGGGGAAATATTACAGGCGCGGGCGAAGCAAAAAAAAATAAAAAAGTGCGCACTGCGCACTTTGAACACCGGGGACACATGTGATTTGCCACACATTCCCTCGAAGCCGGAGCAGTTTCCTGTAAAATAAAAAACCCTATCGGTAACCGGTTGGCTACCGATAGGGCGCGCGCCTTTTAACCCGGAATCTCGCCTTCCAGAGAAAGCAAATTGCCTTCGGGGTCGCGGAAGTAAACGCATCTCATTCCCCAATCCTCAATAGTTTGGGGTTCGCTTGAAAATTCCACGCCCGCTTCTTTCAGGCGTTTGTAATCTTCGTCAATATTGTCGGAAGGTATGCTCAGCGAAATTGTATCGGGTTGCATTGTTCCGACGGGCTGAACATAACCCTTGTGCGCGGATTGGGCTTTCCCTTCGAAAATGGCGAAACAGTAATCGTCGCCTTCATTTTTATCTGTTACGAAACCGCACCACGGGCCGTTTCTGTCGCCCATAACAGGGAGCAAGCCGATTTTTTCTGTGTAGAAATCAAAACACGCGCCAAAATCTTTTCTTACCAATACTGTTGAATTTGCTTTTTTGAAATTTAATGCCATTTTTCATTCTCCTTAAAATTTATTTTTCGGACGCCGTAACGATTTCGATTTTATCGCCGCGCACGATAACGGCTTGTTTGTCGTTCAGCTTTTTGTAATCGAGGTCGGCGTAATATTTGCGAATGTACTCGTCATCGTCGCCCCAATAATTACTGCCGTAATGAACGTACATGTAAAAATCAATGAAGCCGAGCGCGGAATAATCGCCGTTTAATTCCGGCCCGAATTTCGGGTCATCAACGCCGTCCGCTACAATATCTTTTTGCAAGACAAGCGACCCGGCCGATGTAGCCGCATAAAGTTTTCCCGCTTCAATGTGCCGGGAAATCAATTTATCCGCGCCGGTTCGTTTTAATTCCTGCAGCAGGAAAAACGTGCTGCCGCCGCATACAAAAATGCAATCCGCATTTGATATGCTTTTTTCAATCACGTCGCCGGGCGCGCTCGAAATTTCCAAATCCTCAACAATGAACCCGAGATTTTGTAATGCTTCCTTATCTGTGCGGTTAATGTAATCAAGAGCTTCTCTGTCACGCGCCGACATTTCGTGCAAGCCGGCCGTGGGAATAAATACAACTTTTTTGCCGGTTACGTCTTCCCCTGCAAATGCGGGGAATTGACTTGCCGCGCCGGCAAAATATGATGCCAAAAACAGTTTTTTCATTGAATCCTCCTTTTAAAACTCTATGGGTTTTCCCATGCCCTTGCGGGATTCGGGGGCTTCGCCGCACTCGCAATAGTATTCGTCCAGGCGGCTGATTTTACCCTCCGTCAATTTTGCAAAAGCGGTTACAAGATGCGACGATTCAGCGGAAGATATTTTCGTAACCAAAACGATGCCGCCCTCAATTCGCTCCGCGCGCTGAATTTCGCCCTCCCACTTGCCCGCATATTCGCAATTTGCACGAACGTACTCCGCCACGGTGAACTGCTCGTTGCTGTCGTGCCAACGAATGACTGCGTCGGGAGCAAAAAATTCGCGCAAAGCATCCGCATTTTGCGTTGCAACGGCCTGAACGAAATCTCCTACGTTGAACGCAATTACTTGCGCCTTGCCGACCCATCCCTTGCAAGTTTCGATTCGCTTGCCGTTGTCGCCCTGTTCTGTGTCGTAAGCGAATTGAGTCAACGTCGCGCACGGAAATTCCGCACATTGCCCGCAATGCTCAAACCCGCGCCCTTCGCAACAATCTTTAACCGGGCAGGAATCGCCCCAAAACGGCTTGCTGATTACCGTGCAACCTCCGCCGCATTGTTCCCGATATTCGCATTTACTGCACAGGATTCCGCACCTTGATTCAATCAATGTAACAACCTCCTTTTGTAATGAATCAACTTGATTCACTTTGGATTTCACTTTATTATACAAAAATAAACGCGACACCTGTGTGTCGCGTTTAAGCAGCGGTAAAAATATTTTTTGCGTACCGGCATTCGGTCAGGGTTCGTACAGTTCACATTGCTTTACAGCTCGCGCACCACAATGCATTTACGCAAAATTTCCGTACAATTTATAAAACTGCTATGTCGCTGATTCTGCCGTCGGCGAAGGTAAATCGAACCCGAACTTCATCAATTTCGCCGGGCAGAGCGTCCCCTCCGTCAACCGGCATTTCAACATTTGCCCAACTATGCCGCTCGACTGTCATTTCAACGACGGCATGATGTTTTCCGTCCCGGTCAACCAAAACAAATGTTGCCGTGTCCCATTGCGGCTCATGGGTGAAGGTGCGCCAAACCGGAACATGAACATTAGGGCTGTAGCCTATCCATCTTGAAACATGCACGAACAGCAGGCCGTCGTGTTCAATAAAAGCGGGTATTTCGCGGGACAGTTCATATTCAATCCGGTCGTCGGTGAAATAAATCGCCAAATGATTGCGAATGTCATCCAAGTTTGCAAAACCGGACGAAGGCAAAAGTTCGATATAGCCTATATCGGTAACGCCCTCAATGAAAACATCCGAACCCGGACCCCATCCGCCCCAATGCGCAGAATCAAAACTCCCGCCGAAGGTGCCGGCTCTGTTCCACCAACCCTCCCAAAAATTTGTTGCGCCTACAATCGCCGACTCCAGTTCTTCTATCGCCCAAGGCAGAGTTCTTCCGATGCTGGTTTCATATCCGTACGGATTTTCTATGCTGTCGATTTTGCCGTCGATTAAGGTGAAGCGGTACAGCGTGTCGCTGCCGATGCCGTGACCGGGCGCAAGCAACCCGCAGCACACACGATGCCACGAACCCCATAAAATTCGTGTATCCACCACAGCGCGATTGCCTGCCTGCTCAATTAAAGTGTGTGATGCCGTGCTCCAGTTCGGGCGCGAAAAACCCGCCCTGTTCAAGTCAACAAACAATCGGCCGTCGTAATATTCAAAGGGAAAGCCGACATGCGGGATATGCTCATCGCGGTTAATCAAGTGCCGAACTATCCATGCATCTGTATAATAACGGGACAAATAATTCAGAATGTCATCAATGTTCGTAAAACCGGAGGACGGCAACAGTATTCCGAATGCGCCCCGCTCATTTATATGCTCGGGAAACATTGCCGTAAATTCCGAATGCAGGGCTTCCTGCCGCTCCAGCCAAGCGGTATGCTCCGGCGAACCCGTAACGAAATTATCATCCCACGGGTTGTCCCAATCAAATTGCTCGAAATTTTCCGGCGCGAACGGACCTGTCATGCGCCACCAATCTTCCCAAAACGTGCCTGCGGCTGCTATGGTCGCGCCTAATTCTTCAATTGTGATGTTTGTGTGCTGCGGTTCTGGGGGTATTTGTGCCTGAGTTAATTCTGTTTGCGGCATTTGGGTGTCGCGGATATCGTGAGTTTCTTCGTTTCCCTCACTTGCGCAACCGACAAAAAACATGGCAAGCCCGATTGTTAAGACTAAAAATTTTTTCATGCTGTATCTCCTCCGATAATTACATATATTTCATTTTCGTCCATTGTGAAATTATATCCTGCGGCAAGCATTTCGTTCAGCGACAGCCGCAACCAATGCCCGAATGTTCCGGGTTCTGTTCCTGCGGGGTTCATTGAAGCGGGGCGTTGGCGCAGCAGTCTTTCCGCTTCCGGGAGCAAAACATGGTTGGTAGTCCAAACATCAAGGGCGACAGGGTCAAGGGAAGCGGCAATTAAATTTGTTTGCACCGCCGCATTGTAGCTTGCCGCAGGGCCGCCGTCGGGCGCAATCCAAATCATGTCCATGATATTCAAAATCGGCATTCGAGTGTACACCATTTGCGTTCCCATTCCGCCTGTGCCGACGCTGAAATGCGCACGTCCGACCGGAACAAGGGCGTGTCGCCGCGTTTGGCGGTCGGACACCACGCCCATGTAACCCTTTACCGCGCCTGTCTGCCCGAACCATCCGTGGGATTTCAAGACGGGCATATTTATTATTTTCAGGCGGTCGGGGTCGTAATTTTCGCCGTTCCAAATGCCGTAACGGAAGCTGATATGTGTGCCGAATTCCGTCGTGAATTTCGGATACGAAATTTCAAGACCGGTGGCACGAAGATAATTTTCAACGACGAAGCCGTCGTCGTAATCGCCGTCGCTGAATTCGCCTGCGCGAACGCGGGTAAATTCGTCCCACAGCGAACCGCTGACTCGTTCCCCGCGCGCCTGAAACGCATTGATTACGTCAAGCGTCGATTGCTCGCGACACGCCGAATTTGCCAAACGCCAATCAAGGCTTCCGCCGCGATTGTTTGTACCGTGTTGCGCCTGGCCGTTGTCGGCAATAACAATTTCGCCGGTGAATCCTTCGGGGTGCGCCAAAATTGCTTCCGTTACCCGCGCGATTAAATCTGTGTTTGTGCCGCCGCGTTCCGCCCATTGCGCGTTAATTTGCAACAGCACGACATCGTTTGATGCAATCAGCCCGTCGGGGGTTTCTGCTGTTTGATAAAAATTCAGCCCGTGAGATTGCATAGACGAAATCAGCCGCGTTACGCCGTCGTCAAGACCGTTCGCGGATTCGACAAAAACAGCGGAAACAATGCCGTCCGGTAATTCCAATTCGGGAAAGCCGGTAATGAACGGCGGCGGGAAATTTTCTCCCGCAGGCGGCACGGGCCGCAGTCCGGCTACCACCGCAAGAATTACCAACACTGCGATGAAAATTTTAGTTCTTTTCTTCATAAAAATCCACCTCGACTTACAATTCGCCCAACAATACCTCTAATTGAGGGAAGCTGCATTCCAAGTACCAAAGGAAACCGGGCTTCGCCCATCGTCCGGTCATGTAATGATATTATACCACGGAGTTCGTAACGCAAAAAGAAGGGAGTTCGGAGGTTAGGGCGTGGTCACTGTAAAAACCAAAAAAGAGTGATGAGTTAAAAAAATGAGAATAACAGAAGAACAGTACGAAAAAATCAAACCAAAGCTGCCGGTGCAACGAGGAAAGCCGGAATTATTGCCGAGCTGTTCTGATTACAGAACGTGGCAAGAAAAGCGAACGCCGAAGTTACTCCAGTTTGCGCAGCATGTTTCAACGGTTCATTGCCAAACACGGATTGAAAGAAGAAGGACTGACGCTTTATATGTTCCGCCACACTTTCGCCACGATGTTGCTTGAGGAAAAGGTGAACCCCAAAATCGTTTCCGAAATGATGGGGTACTCGAATATCAAAACAACCCTCGACATCTACAGCACTGTGTTTAAAGCCGTCTATACCGAAGCTGCCGATACGTTAAACGGAGCTTTCGTAAGATTGCGGACACAAGAAAAACCCGCCTAACCCTGTGGGATTGGCGGGAACAATGCGGCATGGTTTTCAAATTTCCTGTAGCTACTCATGTAGCCGTTGTGTAGCTAAGCAGATAATTTTAGGCAATTTCAGAAGGGAAAACCGATGATTTTTCCCGACATCAGGATTGACGCAAACAGCAAAAAACCCGCTGTTTAAGCGGGTTTACAGGGAAGCGCGAAATGAGATTCGAACTCACGACCCTCGCCTTGGCAAGGCGATGCTCTACCACTGAGCCATTCGCGCACGAGTCTTTCATAGTGGTAATTGAAAAAAGCGGGTAGAGGGAATCGAACCCTCGTATTCAGCTTGGAAGGCTGATGTTCTACCATTGAACTACACCCGCAATACATACTTCCAAATGCCCGGAGTCGGAATTGAACCAACGACACGTGGATTTTCAGTCCACTGCTCTACCAACTGAGCTATCCGGGCACGGTTACATGCGGGGAAAGTCGGCTTGAAAACCGAAGACAAGTATACACCGCATATCTGTTTTCGTCAAGTGATTTTTGCAAAAATTTCACAAAAATTTTACACGGCACAACACTTTTTATATTTTTTGCCGCTTCCGCAGGGGCAAACGTCGTTTCTGCCGATTTTTGCTTCGGTTCGGCGGGTCGGTTTTTTGACCTGCGAGGTTTCGCTGCTGTTCGTCGAAATTTCGCTCATGTTGACCGTAGCTTCCATTTGCGGCTGCTGCTCAGTAACGATTGCTACATTTAATAAGCCGCGCACGGTGTCGAGCTGAATATTGTTCGACATTTCTTCGAACATATCGAAACTCAAAAATTTGTACTCCACAAGAGGGTCGCGTTGGGCGTAGGAGCGCAACGAAATACCTTGGCGCATTTGGTCCATTTCGTCGATATGGTCCATCCAACGACGGTCGATGGCTTTCATCATTATTACGCGCTCGATTTCGCGCATCCGCTCGGGCGTGACTTCCGTTTCCTTGCGCTCGTACAGCTCGTTCGCGCCGTTTATTAAGCGGTCTTTCAGCTCATCTTTGGTAATCGCGCCGAGTTCCTCGTCGGAAAGAACCACCGCATCCTTGCGGAAAATCGGCAGCAAATTTTTGTTCAAATCATCAATATGCCATTCCTCGGGGATATCGCCCTCCGCCGTGAAATCATCAACAGCGCGGGTGATGACGCCGCGTATCATATTGAAAATATTGTCGCGCAAATTCGCGCCCGCAATAACTTTATTTCGTTCGCCGTAAATAATTTCGCGCTGTTCGTTCATCACTTGGTCGTACTGGAGCAAATGCTTACGTATGCCGAAGTTATTCGCTTCAACTTTTTTTTGCGCGTTTTCGACAATTCGAGTAAGCATTCCGTATTCAAGAACGTCGTCGTCGTTCATGCCGACCGTTGCCATCAGGCTTTTCATGCGGTCGCCGCCGAAAAGACGCAAAAGTTCGTCTTCGGCGGAAAGATAAAACCGCGATTCGCCGGGGTCGCCCTGACGACCGGAACGCCCGCGAAGCTGATTATCTATGCGGCGAGATTCGTGCCGCTCGCTACCGATTACTTTCAGCCCGCCAAGCTCCACAACGCCCTCACCGAGCATAATGTCCGTTCCGCGCCCCGCCATGTTCGTTGCAATCGTAACGTGCCCTTTTTGCCCCGCAAGCGAGATAATTTCCGCCTCACGCTCGTGGTGTTTGGCATTGAGAACCTCATGGGGAACGCCGCGTTTTTTCAAAAGCGCGGATGCAAGCTCGGATTTTTCAATCGAAACAGTACCGACCAAAACCGGTTGCCCCTTTTTGTGGCACTCTTCAACGTCGGCGACAATCGCATTAAATTTTGCGGATTCCGTGCGGTAAATTACGTCGTCTTTGTCGGCGCGAACCATCGGCATATTTGTGGGAATCGCAACAACGTCAAGCCCGTAAATGTCGCGGAATTCGCCTTCCTCGGTGATTGCTGTTCCCGTCGCGCCGGCTTTTTTCGTGTACTTGTTAAAGAAATTTTGAAACGTAATCGTCGCGAGAGTTTTGCTTTCGCGCTGAACTTTTACGCCCTCTTTTGCCTCAATTGCCTGATGCAAACCGTCGGAATAGCGACGCCCCGGCATAAGACGACCCGTAAATTCGTCAACAATAACAATTTCGTCATCCTTGCTCACGTAGTTTACATCGCGGTGCATATTGTAATTCGCCTTGAGCGAGTTTGAGATATAGTGCTGAATTTCAACGTTTTCCGGGTCGGAAAGGTTTTCCACCGCAAAGAAGCGTTCCGCTTTTTTTACGCCGTCCTGCGTGAGCGTAACCGCTTTTTTCTTCTCGTCAACAATGAAATCGCCTTCTTCTTCTGCCTCGGCACGAAGCATCGGATTTTTCATTTCTTCTTCATTTAATACGCGACCTTTTTTCAGATTTTTGGCAAAGCGGTCGGCAACGGCATAAAGCTGCGTCGATTTCGTACCGGGCCCGCTGATAATCAGCGGCGTCCGCGCTTCGTCAATCAAAATCGAGTCAACTTCGTCGATAATCGCATAATGCAATCCGCGCTGAACCTTGTCTTTTTCAAAAACGACCATGTTATCGCGCAGATAATCAAACCCCAGTTCATTATTCGTCGTATAGGTTATGTCGCAGGCGTACGCGGCGCGGCGTTCTTCCGTTTTGAGAGAATGCTGAATACACCCCACACTCAGTCCCAAATAATTATACAAAACGCCCATCATTTCCGCATGGTACGTTGCAAGATATTCGTTGACCGTAACAAGATGCGCGCCCTCGCCCGCAAGCGCATTCAAATACAGCGGCAGCGCGACCGTTTGCGTTTTACCTTCACCGGTTTTCATCTCCGCAATTCGCCCTTGGTGCAACACCGCGCCGCCCATAAGCTGCACACGGAAATGCCGCTGATTTATAAGCCGCGTTGTGGTTTCCCTAAAGACGGCAAACGCCTCGGGCAGAATATCATCCAATGTTTTGCCGTCTGCAAGCATTTTTTTGAACACGTCCGTTTTACCGCGAAGCTCGCCTTCCGTAAGACGTTGCATTTCCGGCTCAAGCCCTTCGATACGGTCAATCACGGGGGTCAGACGCTTTATTTCCTTATCACTGTAGTTGCCGAATATTTTTTCAAGAAGCCACAAAACAAACACCTCTGATTTTGTCCGAATTTTTACCAAGTGTAGCATTTGAAATAAAACGGCGCAAGGGGGCGCGAATGAGAGCGTTAATTTTGGGGTTTAGCTCCAAACCCCACGAACTTTTTGAAAAAAGTTCCACAAAAACTTTTGCAGAAAACGCGCTTCGCGCGTTTTCAAAATCAATCGGTAACCGCTCAGCTACCAAAAAAATTCATTTTCGCGCATACATAAAATTTGCGATTTTCAGCCGTCGTGGTAGAATAGGAGAACTTTTCAAAACTTGGTTGGAAGCCGCTCAGCTGCCGAACAGACTTTGACACGCATGATTTTTCCGGAAAGGACTCCCCATGATAAAATACGTACCCGAATATATGCTTGCTGCGTTTTCCGCAAACGACATCCCCGCTGATAAGCTGCATTTTGCAATCCATACAGACATGACTCCGGACGGCGATTTTTCCGACGTCTACGCTGCCGTTGATGATGAAAACCTCTACATCCTGTACGGCATGGAGCGTGTTGTTAAGGTGAACGATGCGCGGCGAATTGTTGCGCAATATGACACGCATGAAGTGTTGAAATTTCCGCTTGCAGAGCTTGGCGAACTGAAAACGGAAATTTTGCTGTCAACGTGCCGCTTGGTTGCAACGCGCGATAACGGCGAGCGACAGCTTATTTTGTTGTTCTCGCTTACGCATCAATCGTTCGCGGAGCGGCTTATCCGCGTTGTGAAAAATATTCGCAAGGGCGAGCCGCCTTTGCACGAAATCCGTTTGGAAGACTCGCTTTTTTGCGACAAATGCGGCACTCGTTACCCTGAGCCGGAACGCGCGCTCTGCCCGAATTGCACGGACAAAATGAGTATATTTTTGCGCTTGCTCGGGTTCTTCCGATTTTATAAGGGCAAGGTCGCGGCGTGTACGATTGTTATGTTTTTGATTACGATTACGCAAATTCTCGCGCCGTATGTCGGTACGCGCATGTTTATCGACGACGTTTTGCATTACGACGGGCGATTTTTCGGAATGCTCGGCGCGATTGTGCTTGTTGTGGTGGCTGTGCGGGTTTTTGCGACGCTTTTGCAGATGCTTTATCAGGTTGTTTTGGCCAAGACCATGCCGTGGATTATTTACGATTTGCAGCTTCGTATTTTTGAGGCGATGCAGCGACTTTCTGTCGGGTTTTACACGTCGAAGCGCACCGGCTCGCTTATGAACCGTATCAGCCGCGATGCACGGAATATTTATTGGTTTTTTGTGGACGGATTGCCGTTTATTTTGCTGAACTCGATTATTTTCATCGGAATTTTCATTATGATGCTCGCGCTTGAATGGCGATTGGCACTTGTTGTAATCGTGATGGTGCCGTGCGCAATCGGCATGTTTTGGGTGTTGTTCAAGTATTTTCAGCGGTTTTGGCACAAGTGGTGGGTTGTTAATTCGCAGATGAACAACATGGTTTCCGACAGCGTGAACGGTCAGCGTGTAATTAAAGCGTTCGCCCGCGAAGAAGCGGAAACCGACCGTTTTGCGCAAAAATCCGACCGCCAAGCGGAAATTCAAATCGCCGAAGCAAACTTGGGCTGGACGGCGTTTCCGCTGATATATTTGTTTGTATTTTGTGCGCAGGTTGCGATTACTGCACTGGGCGCGATGATGGTTATTAACGATGATATTACTTTGGGTACATTTTTGGCGTTTCATGCGTATTTCGGAATGCTGTACGGGCCGTTGCAATTTATGTCAACGGTGAGCAACTGGTGGGCGCGATGCGTTGACGCAGCGCAACGGGTGTTCGAGGTAATCGACGCGAAGGCGGACGTCGAAGAGCCGAAAAACCCCGTGGAAATCACGGAATTTCGCGGCGATATTCGTGTAAACGACGTGTTTTTTCAATATGAACCCGCCGTTCCGATTTTGCGCGGGTTGAATATCGAAATTCCTGCGGGGAAATCCCTCGGCATCGTGGGGAAAACCGGCTCCGGCAAAACGACGCTCGCGAATCTGATTGCGCGGCTTTACGACCCAAACGAAGGGCAAATTTTCATCGACGGCACGGACATAAAAAAAATCCCGCTTAACACGCTTCGCACGAACATCGGCGTGGTGTCGCAGGATATCTATTTGTTCATCGGAAGCATCGCGGACAATATTCGTTACGCGCGCCCCGACGCCTCAATCGAGGAGGTCGTCATGGCGGCAAAAATGGCTTCGGCGCACGATTTTATCGCGAACCTGCCGGATGCTTACGAAACGCGGGTAGGTGCCGGCGGGCAAGACCTTTCCGGCGGCGAAAAGCAACGGCTGTCGATTGCGCGAACAATTATTCAAAACCCGAAAATTCTCATTCTCGACGAAGCAACGGCGGCAATGGACACCGAAACCGAGGGCAAAATTCAAGCCGCGTTAAATAAATTGCAAACCGACCGTACAACCATAGCAATCGCGCACCGCATGTCTACGTTAAAAGATGTGGATTCGCTCGCGGTGATTCGCAAAGGGCGCGTCGTCGAAACCGGCACACATGCCGAACTGATGGCGAAAAAAGGCGAGTATCACAAGCTGTACAAAATTCAGCTCGAAGGGCTGAAAGTTATTTCGATGGATTAAATGCGAATCCGCAGTTCAGAACAACAGCTCCATGATTTCGTTATCGTTTTTGAATCCCGCGCGTTCATAAAACTGAACGCTTTTTTCACTCGGGCCGACGAGCAGTTCCTCAAAACCTTGTTCGCGACTCCACGCCTTAATTTTTTCCATCAGCTCGCCGCCTGTGCCTTGATTGCGAAATTCGGGAACAGTGCGAACGGTAGATAAACGCCCCCATCTTCGGACAATTTTTCCGGGACGGGGGATTTTTTGTGCAACGATAACATTCGCGTGCGCCACGATGCGACCGTCAATTTCAACAACCCAACAATATAAATCCGCGCCTAATCGTTGCGCTATGTTTTCCGCGCATTCGGAAATAAAAGCATCTTTGTCGGCGGGGTTGCACGGCTCAAATTCGTCGGTGTGTTTCCAAAAAAGTTCTGCCAAACAAGCTGCATCTGCCGGCGTTGCAAGTCTGTAAACCACAAAAGCATCCTCCTTCATATCTTACTGCGCCTCAAAAATATTTTCGAACATCGCCCATACTTCTTCATACGTCAAGCCCTCTGCGCGGACGCGAACAAGTACCCCGCCGTCGAACAAAACGCCGAATTGCATGAGCCGAAAAGTTCTTTCAAAATATCTGTTGCGAAAAATATCGCTGTCGGAAATTTGAATCAGCGTTACCGGCGAGCTTGTTACTCGCGCCCGCACGATGTCGGAGGTAAATTCCTCCGCCAAAAATACGGGGTCGTGGAGAAAATAGTCAGGTACGGGACGATGCGCCCGACCGCCGGGAGGTCCCGGCACAAGCGGATGCGCCGAAAAATCGTACTTATATTTGTTCCGCGCAAAAACAATCCGCTCCAAATCGGCGGCGGTTATTGCGGATACGTTCCAACGGAGCGTCGGCGGTGTTCTCCACGAAATTTGCTCAAACGGAAAAAATTCGGATTCATCGCCGCCCCACATTCCCCAACGAAGCCACTCTGTGTAGGTTTCGTATAAGGCGTCGTAATCGAAGGACGATTGCCACATCATAATCATTCCGGTTTCGGTTGTATCGTTGCGCGTGAGTTCGTACTTTTCGGGAACATTCGCCGGCGCAAATGCGCTGAAATCAATTTCGCCGGAGTTTTCCGCCATTGCTTCGACGATGCGCTCCATCGTGTGCGCGTATTCGTCGCAACCGGCAAGAATCACGGCGAATGTAAAAAGAAAAAGCATACATATTTTTTTTAACATAACAACCTCGATTGTACGTTAGTATTGATACAATCACACGATACTCTGAAAGCCCTGTAATACGGGGCTTTTTCCGATTACAAGAACTTCGCAAAGCGATTTGTCAGTATGTATTTTATATCATGCCGTGCGTGTTTGGGCAAGGGTACGGCAATTTCACACGATACCTACACGTTAGGTACACGATAAACACACGAAAGGTTAATGAATCGTGTAACAATCGTGTGCCTTTCGTGTAGGTTTTGTGTGCGAAACAGTGATGCCCAAAGGGTGAGTGCGAATCGTTGTAAATCACTGCCCTGCCGAGCGGTTTGCAGTACCAAGCGCATTGTCACACTCAACATAAACAGCTCGGCAGTCAATTAGCGTGTCGCACATAGTTCTTAACGCATCTTCAATTCCACCAATGTTTGTTCGTATTATTTGAGAATCTTGAGCAAAGGCATCAGCCCCTTGTCCGTCCCAATTTTCTGCCAGATTACGCCTGATAGACTCAAACCTTCGATTTATAGCGTCATATTCAGCTAAAAGTGAAGATTTTGCATTGATAAAATTATCAAACTTGCTGATGTCTAAAAGATTAAACGCCTGTGTTGACATATTCTCATGCCTCCTTTAAAATTTTTATAAATTTGAGTTTACTAAGCTCGTCCATTTCCAAGTTGTAATAAAATCCGTCACCTACATCTTCGCAGGGGCCAAATTCTTCTTTTAACTCTGTTACCTCTTGGCTACCGCGTCCTTGCTGTGGGTCGAAAACGCTCCCTCGCCCTCTTTCATTAAGAAATCCAAAAATGTCATAAGTTAGAAACGCATGTTCAATTGCAGAATTGAAAATATTTTTAGTGTCACCATCTGTAATGCGTTGCGTATCTGCAAATACGAACAGAGAATCATGTTCATCGGCAGTGCTTACAACAGACATAAGGATTGGTGCGAATCTCCAATTTTGCATTCCGGGAGATGAGCGATACAATGTTCTGTTTTGCACGACAAATACAGTAAATATTTTTTCAAGTAGAGCAGGTAATGCAGCTTCTATTGCTTCATCTGAATTTTCAGCTACACTAACGAGTGCTTGTGATTCATCATAAACTGCCGTAGGTAAGGTGGCATGTTCAGCTTGGGGTGTAGGGTCAAGCGACTCATCAACATTTGCTTCGGCAGTCTCTGCGTCAATAGCCTCCGCTTCCTCTATCTCTTTCAAAACCGCTAGTGTACCTTCCGATAAATAAGATTCACAAGTAACATCGCCCTTGATTCCCGGCTGATAAGGGGGCGGATTTAATTCAGTTGCGAAATCAACTTCATCAGAGTACATGGTTTGCTCTGATGCTACATCTGTTTTCGTTTGTGGCGTAGGTTCCGGTTGCTTACTTTTGGCACTGCTTGCATCTGCATTTTGACCAAAATATCCCTCTTGCAACAAGAACGTCTCAACCTCTCTTTGTGATTGTAGCACTGTTTTGTCAAATTTTCCAGTATGCGCATGGCTGTCCAAAGCATTATATATTTCATTTAACCCACCGCGCTTATCATCCCAAAAAACAAATCGCAAAGATGTATATTTGGGATTTTCTGCATCAAGCATACTAAGAGCGGCTTTAAGTATCAGCCAAAGCACGTTTGTCTTGCCTGATGATTTTCGACCATATATTGCAATAGACCTTGCAATAGAAATATCAAGGACACATGGGGTAGTAAACGAATAGTAATCCATTCCAGGAATTAAAAAACCTGGTTCGGGATTGTATGGTTCTCCTGCGAAGTTTTCCCAATTGTTTTCATCAACGGCTTCACCTCTGCGAAAACTTTTTTTCCGTTTGTTGTCCCATTCTTTTACCTTGACCTTATATTTGGTGGCAAGTTTTACTTTTAGACTGATAATTTCAGATTTTTCTGCGTCTTGGTTAATTGTATTAAACGGCAAAAAACCTTGGAATTCATAAATCTTATTATCTAAGTTTGCAACTCCACGCCTTTGCAATACTATGGGCTTATCAGGTGTAGCTTCATATATCAGCCCGTATTTTTCGCTCGGAAGGTCGAATGCAATAACACATTTGAAATAGGTCAGCAATCTGGATATACTACCCACTGGGTCTACTGCTGTGAAAACAATTGAGACTCCTTTGGACAGGCATTCACGAGACAAATTTGTTAGTGTGTCGTGGTATTTTTCATAATTTGCTTGAGAAAAAAATGTGTTTAACCCATCAATGATGAAGGTGATGTGTGGGGGACGGTCTTTTTCGGAGGCGTTAAAGTAATTTACACCGCCTAATTCACTCAATTTTTTAGCGTTGGCTCGTAGTGAAAGTTGAATGTCCTTAAATAACCTTCTTACATTTTCTTCGTTATCACCATTGAAATATGCCACAACATATGGCAATGTTGAATAAAATTGCAGGTTGTCACTAAAATCCAGAATATAAATTAAATTTTTATCATTGTCTCCACCCTTCTCAGCAGAAGTATAGTGATGGTTAACAATAAGCGTTTTAAGGAGTGTTGTTTTTCCGCTCATTGTAGTACCAAAAATGGCTACATTCTTCTTGTATAGCTCAACCCTATACTCTAGCTGTTCTTGGTTGTCTGGGTCATCATATTGCCCTAATACAAGGTTAAAGTCAGCCACTCTAATCGTCCTTTCGTTGTGTTTTCTTGCAACTAAGCCTTCTTTACTTCTATGTCAACCACCGTTGGTCCCGCTTCCCCCATTGCGTCGCTTTCAAACTTATAATAACAATGTGCATTTAATAATGGGCGTAGTACAATCCGCGGAGCTTCCCTATCGTGGTCTTCAGCAAATTTAGATAAGCCATCAACAACCCTTTTAAGTTGTGTGTCAGCAGCACGAGCCTTTTTATCAGATTCTTTCGCTTCTGCATTATGAACAAACGAGTCATAAAACAACGTATATGCCCCTGTTTTTTCTGCGTGTTTAACTATAATCCTTCGCACATCGGAATTCAAACTGCTTGCGCCTGAATAGCCCGATTGAAAATATTCATAGCGCGTACCAGCACCAACCAACAAGTGCGCCCTGCCATTACCTGGCATTAGGGGACCATATGCATCGTCATTGCCAATCATCACCCTTGAAGCCTCACGGGTTGCTACCTTCAAACACAGCTTTGCCTTTACGTTAACTCTAATCTCCTCCGTGATTGCACCCTCAATATTTTGTGATACAAGAATTATGTGGAAACCCAAGCTGCGCCCTATTCGAACAAGAGAATCTATCGCTCCTTTAAAATCAATATCGTTATGCTCATTTGTTATTTTCATCAATTCTGTAAACTCGTCAACAACAACAAATAAATGCGATAGTGCGTTTTCACGTTTTTTCAACTCCAAAAGGTCATCTATGCGGGCTTGATGTGTACCCTTTTTCAGTTTCAATGTTACATTGATATGCTCGTCCAATTTTGCGGCATCACTTTGCAATTCAATGTACTTGTCAACACTGTCAACTTCCATTCTGCTGAGTAGTTTTTTACGGCGTGTTGCTTCATGATTCATTGATTTTAGGAAACGCTTTAACATATACACATTACCAGCACCCCCTTCATCTCCGTCAATATCAGTTACTCGACCGACAATATGGGGAAGATTACTGAGGCGTTGAATAAATCCTCCACCTTTCATATCAACAAGCAACAAGTTTACCTGTTCAGGGGAGTAGTATGTGCAAAGCCCAATTAAATACGTTAATATTGTTTCTGTTTTGCCTGAGCCTGTGGTGCCGGCAACTAACATATGCGGACCATCTTTATCTTCATGGAGGTCAAGAATGACATCGTTTTTTTCTTTGCCTGCTTTCTTTCCAATTGGAACACCTAAACCTTTGGTAACATCTTTTGAATCAGACCCCCAAAATGCGGATTTTTCTTTTTGCAATTCGATGTCATACAGTTCGCGCAATTCAACACGGGGAGGGACGTTCGCTCCTTGAGCAATTCTATAATAATACAAAGCACTTAGCATTTTAAATGCCCTGTAGCTGACATCTTCTTGTTCTTTATCTTTTATCCTGTCAAGCAATTTTTCAGGAATATCAGGAACAAAAGAAAAATGCCGCTCTATTTTCTCGGATTTATCTGTATTGTCAGCGGAGCGTCTAATTGTTTGAGTGTGTGGTAATAATCTCCACGGTAAAGAGTTGTTTATTTCTATTATTTGTCCACAATACTTAGGCAAATGGTCGGCATATTGCTTGCAAAAAATAAACGTAATATCCTTGCTATGATTTTCAGGGCTATCTGGCAGATAGCGCGAAACAGGATGCCTTTTGAAAAAGACATCTTCGTCTAAAAAAAACATGACTATATGAGGTTGTTTTACATCTTCACCAAGATTGTTCCGCTCTGTCAAAACTTCCATCAATCTATTTAAGACCAAGTTTGCATCTGTTGCGTTAAATGAAAACGCAGATAAATCACCTAACAATTCTCTAAAATGTGGCAAGTGTTTGTATCTGTCAATTACATACTCTTGCTCACGCCAATTACTGGTTTCTTTGCAAAACATAACACACTGTACATCATCTGGAGAATGGTAATAGCAAAGGTCGAAAATAATTTTATCTAAAAGTGGACGAAAAGCAGAGCTGCCCCTTGTTGAAGTAATGCCAAGAGTACCACAATCTTTTAAACGCAAAAGAACTGGGGCATATGCAAACCTTGGTGTGCCGTCAAAAGTGGACGAAAAATCACGGTTAGGAAAAGCATCCTGCTCATATGCGTAGTCTAAATATTCATAATCAGAAGCAATATGAGACGGCAAATCAATCAAATATCCACCTTTGTAAATTTTATAATCAATGTTTGTATCAATTGGTGGTGCATTTTCCTTTTCTTCAGGCAAAAAAATATTAAATGCGTATCCATTTGAGGTACTCAAAGATCGGTATTCAGCAGTGGTGAATACAACATCTTTCTTTTCTCCAATAATTTTAAATGCGGACTGTGTTAATTGACTACCCTTCATCGTGTCTCCAATTCGGATAGTTAAAAAATCTTGATGGGACTGCCCTCTGCTAAAAATGTCCCCATGCAACTCAGTTGCTCTCTTTATTAAAACGCTCCTATCGGGATGCAGTGCATTTAGTTTTCTGATGCACCAGCCACGTCTTTCCCGAATTTCCTTGACTATTTTTTTGACATAGGTTTCATAATGTGTACGCCAATCTGATACAGCTTTTTTATGTGCCTTTCTTCGCTCAATTCTGTTAATAATAAACATTACAACACCAACAAGAGCCATGGAAATTGACATGATTATCATCATATTTCCCATGAATCCGCCACCGATTATAAGCCTAGCACCTATCATGGTTCCGCTTGCAAGTAATGGTGAGAGAAGTGCTGTAATGGCATTTTGCACGTTCTTTTTTGGTGGATCGGATGGCGGAATGATACGAATAGGTTCATCTTCAAGCACTTTCAATGGCTGTTCACTTATATTATAAAGCGGAGATTCTTTCCGAAAAGCTATGTTAATTTTAGTATCGTCAAATAAAGCATCTGAACGATGCTTACCTGTAGAGTCAAATATAAGCCGAGTTGATGTAACAAAGCCCAGTTCTTCCAATGACCATCTATCATGAGGTGCTTTCATTATATGGATTTGGTCTTCATGGGCATAGCTTAAAATTCGCGGGTTATCTCCAAGTTCTCGCTCTTTGATAACACGAAAATTTACTGAACCCCGCCCGATGCAATTTCTATTTGCAGCAGGTTTCTTTATTGGATTATAATATAATTTAAGACATTTTTTTCCTGCGCCTTGGCAACTCTCGTGTTCTGTGCTTGCATCAGAGTCAGCACCCTTTCCTTTTTTGTAATGACAGAGCAATACACCATTTTCGTCCCTATTCCCTGCACAATAACTTTCATCAAGAGTAGGCTCTGTAATATTATTGTAGGCATTGACGCAATCATTGAATATTTTTTGGCACACTTTATAAACCCCATAAGATGATAAACTATCATCTTCTTTGGGGTCTACTATACGCTTTGATGTATTATGTTCGCTGAGGCGACTATCTTCATGCAAAACTACAGGATTTCCAGCTTCGTTAGGCTTCTGTAGTTTTTCGATATCCACCAATGTTCTGGAAATACCAAGTTCGATTGCCTCTAATAATTCAAAAAATTTTGTATCTTTTTGAACGAGTAAATCAAACGTGTACATCAACGGCACATGGGCTTCGGTTTTTTCAGTAGACCCTCCGTCCACAAATTGCGCAGTTATGAGGATTTCAGTCTCTTTCATGACGACACCTCGCTTGAATATATCAAGATGATATTGTCCACGAGTCAAACATTTCTTCTAAATTCGCCCATTCATTTTCTATCTCATCAAAATCATACGATACCGCCACAACTTTCTTAGGTTGAGGAATAATATCAAGCGGGATATCTGGCGGAGATGGGATTTTCAATGCAGGATGCGAAATTGATGAAGGCAATTTTAGACTTGACTCCCAATTAAAAGATTTATTCAAATCAAAAGCCTCAAAGGTCAAATCTTCATGCGTAGGCACTGTCACATCGAAACGATTCACATTGGGCAACTGTGTCCGTGGCATTTCATATGCTTTTGGTACACGACTTGACTCGTCAACAATTTGGGAAAATTCAATTTTTAGATTAAACGCTGCAAATGCCGTAACATTTGTTAAATATGGCATCTTAATCTCAAAATTGATACTGTTTCCAAGTTTAACATCAAACACAGGCACATCCTTGGTGTATCGTGATGAGGCTGTCCAACTCATATCGGAATTAACTTTGTAGCAAGACAAATCTACACCTTGATTAACATCGAAAGTAGAAGGCAATTGTGCTGATAAATCACCATTCCCTGTTGGCAAGTTGTACTTGGATACGCTCATTTTTGGTGTGTCAAATGGTAGCGGTCGCATCGCATCTTCGGCAACGGGCGTAATTTTGGGCATTTGCAGTGACTGGTGCTGTAAATCTTGTTCTTGTGGCATTTTAGCACCGTCCCAGTCTGTCTGAATACTGATGTGTTTTACAACTCCATGCTTCGGAGTTGATGGGATATTAACATCATTTAATTCTGGATTTACTTCTACCACTTGAATATTAGGATAATTAGGGGTTGGCGGAATATTAACTTCGCCAAGTTCTGGTTGTACTTCTACCATTTGAACGTGAGGATGCTTAGGTGTTGGAATTTCCTCAATTCCCCAATCATTATTTATTTGAACTGGTTCTTTGAGGCACTGATTTTCTGGCAAGGCTGATGCCGCCCTCTCGCTGGTGAATTTACCCGCCAAGCGAAGTTTCGTCAATGTTGGTTCGTAAGAGTTACTGATCGCACTCATTATATGCCTCCATTCAAAATATAGGGCTGCCACAGGGTAAAAAGTATAGTTGCAAAAACCTATGCTCAAACTTCATACCATACGACAGCCCTTATGCAGTGTTAAAGAGAACTTGGTAACGAACTGGCAACATTAGGTGTTTAGTCCCATGTTATAATGGTGCAAATGAATTGCCAAAGGAGAACAAAAAACTATGGGACAAATATTACACGGATGCGCCAAAACGACAGAGGCAACCCGCAGAGCAATA
>WQVC01000031.1 GCA_009781765.1 Defluviitaleaceae bacterium
CGCGACTTTACGTTGCCCATTATGGTGGGGCTGCTTTTCGGAGCGTATTCATCGGTGTGCCTGTCGGGTTCGGCATGGTACATGATGCTCGGCAAAAAGAAAGACAAAAAATAGGCGCGACGTTGTGACAAAAAAAGGCGGCAGGGCAATTTGCTCTGTCGCCTTCGTCATTGCTATGAGAGGTAATTTAACATGTCGGGAATGGCGATAAGCCTGCCCGAGCGCAAGCGCGTTGTTATAACAGTGCTAATGAGAAGTATTGCGCGCGTATGCAGCGCAAAAAAAGCCGCCGGGAGGTACACTGAACTGAATCCCCGGCGTTTTGTTTTTACGCGGGGTTCGAAACCCAAAAAAGCACAATCGCCATCATTTCGCGTAAATAATTTTCGGTAAGCAAGCGGGTGGGGGTTGGTGCGCCGAGGTGATTTGCATCCATGCCGACGCGCCTTGCCATGCTTACTGCGCGGAACATATGAAAATCATTCGACACAACAACAACGCCGAACCCCTCCGAAAAATGCTCCTCCAGAATATCGCGGGCGAAGGTGAGATTCTCGATTGTTGAAACCGACCGGTCTTCGAGCAGGATTTTTTCGCGCGGAACGCCGCGAGCGTAAAGGTATCTTGCCATTGCCTCGGCCTCGGTGATTGTTGCGCGCTCGCCGAGTCCGCCGCAAACAACTATGTACGCATCCGGATTGCGTTCAAAATAATACAACGCCACGTCCAACCGGCGAGCCAACGGCGTAGAAACCCGTTCGCCGGAAACGCCCGCGCCCAAAACAATAACAGCATTTTCTTCAAACGTTGCCGTGCCGACGTTGCCGTAAATCGCCAGAAATCCCGCAAAAATCAGCAACGTCAAAAATCCGGCATTTATAATCGTGCGCAATTTTCGCGGGAACTTCTTGTAAAACGCGGCGTAAATTCCGAGGGACGAAAATAAGACCGTTTGCGAAACAACGCCAACGGTCATACTTGAGGTGCTCGGGATAATCAGCAGTCGGAGGAAAAATATCACTCCGACTGCTTTACCGAAAAGGCTTGCGGCAATGTTCGCAAGCCTTTTCATTGCCGAATTTGCCCTGTAATGTCACGCATGAAATACCAGTACGGAGCGTTGCTGTTGTCGTGCTGAACGGCGAAAAAATGCCGATTCATTTCCGCGTCGTAAAACGAAATGCCGCTTGCCGGAAATGTGCCGAGTCCCGAATATCGCTGAATAAGCAGCCCCTCGCCGGGCGCGAGCGACGGTGTTATTTCAAAAGATTCCATGAGAATAAAAATAAAATCCTCTGCGTCGTCGTCCCAATCGTTTGAAAAGTGTATGAGCGAAACATCTTGCAGGGGTTGCGATGCGCCGATTAACATTTCTTCCCCGATGTCGTCGAACGGCTCCCATGCAAGCCCGTGGTCGATGGTGTGAAGCGCGCTGAAATCAGCCGTCGCGACATCTTCCGCACGATACACAAAAAGATGCCCGTCCCCGAGAGATGCGTAGTACCCTCGGAAAATTATGTCGCCCGGGCCGCCGTCGAAATTACCGCCTGTCATTTCGCACCATTCCGATTCGTAGTTCGTGTCGCTCGGTTCATTGTAATGCGGTTCGTCGTTGATGAGTTCGTCGATAATATTGTCGGCGTCATTCGCCGGTGTTTCGTTGATGACGTTGCTCGTTTCGCCGTTGTCGCCGCAAGCAACAAGCATTGCCGCCGACAGCATCAGCATGATAAATAATTTTTTCATTTTTTTCTCCTTTTTTTCCGATATTTTCCGAGAAGCATATACAAAACCGCACGTAGTGTCAATTGTGGTATAGTTTTCTTGTGCGAAATTTTCAAAAATCGCGCACGCAGCGCGATTTTAATAAAGTTTTTGTCGAACTTTTTTCAAAAAGTTCGTGGGGTGCGGGGCAAAGCCCCGCAAGCATATTTATTTTTCGAAAGGAGCATCACATGTTTAAATTACATTCGGAGTTCGCGCCCACCGGCGACCAACCCGAGGCGATTAAATCGCTTGCGGCGGGGTTTCGCGAGGGGCGCAAGTTTCAAACGTTGTTGGGGGTAACGGGTTCGGGCAAAACGTTTACAATGGCAAACGTTATTCAGGAATTGCAACGCCCCGCGCTTGTTATGGCGCACAATAAAACGCTTGCGGCGCAGCTTTACAGCGAATTTAAGGAATTCTTTCCCGAAAACGCCGTGGAATATTTCGTGAGTTATTACGATTACTACCAACCCGAGGCGTATGTGCCGTCAACGGATTCGTTTATCGAAAAGGATTCGGCGATTAACGAGGAAATCGACCGCTTGCGGCATTCGGCGACGTCCGCGCTTTTCGAGCGACGGGATGTAATTATCGTAGCGTCGGTTTCGTGCATTTACGGACTCGGCGACCCGGAGGAATATCGCAATTTAATGCTGTCGCTTCGCGTCGGAACGGAGCGCGACCGCGACAAAATCATGCGGCGACTCGTCGAGATTCAATACAATCGCAACGACATAAATTTTCAGCGCGGAACGTTTCGCGTTCGCGGCGATGTGTTGGAAATTTTTTTGGCGAACGCATCGGAAACCGCCGTTCGCATAGAATTTTTCGGCGACGAAATCGAGCGCATCACGGAAATTCACGCGCTTACCGGCGAAATTCTTTCCACCCGCGAGCATATCGTTATTTTTCCCGCGTCGCACTATGTAACCGGCGCGGAACGTATGCGCGCGGCGATTCGCGGCATCGAAGCGGAACTGGAAGAACATCATGCGTATTTGAAATCTAACGACCGCCTCGTTGAGGCGCAACGAATTTTGCAGCGTACGCGCTACGACGTTGAAATGTTGACGGAAGTCGGATTTTGCAGCGGCATCGAAAACTATTCGCGGCATTTGGCGGGGCGCGAACCCGGCTCGACGCCGCACACGCTTCTCGATTACTTCCCCGACGATTTTCTCATTATCGCCGACGAATCGCACGTGTCGATTCCGCAGGTCGGCGCGATGTACAAAGGCGACCGCTCGCGCAAGGAAACGCTCGTTGATTTCGGATTTCGTTTGCCGTCCGCGATGGACAACCGTCCGCTGAAATTCGAAGAATTCGAGGCGAAAATTCCGCAAATGCTGTTCGTGTCCGCCACGCCGTCGAAATTCGAACACGCACACGCCGAATTTCAGGCGGAGCAAATCATTCGTCCGACCGGGCTTCTCGACCCGCCGGTAATTATTCGTCCGGTGCGCGGGCAGGTGGATGATTTAATCGGCGAATGCAACTTTGTAACCGGGAACACGTCGAAGACGGCGGAGCATTCCCTCGAAGCCGGTTCGGCTGCACCCGCCCGCGGCAAAGTTCTCGTTACGACTCTTACAAAACGCATGGCGGAGGATTTAACTTCCTATTTAAAGGAAGCGGGAATCCGTGTGCGGTATTTGCACTCCGACATCGACACCCTCGAACGGCTTGAAATTATCCGCGAATTACGCACCGATGTTTTCGACGTGCTTGTGGGCATAAATTTGCTGCGCGAAGGGCTTGACATCCCCGAATGCGCACTTGTTGCGATTCTTGATGCCGACAAAGAAGGCTTTTTGCGCTCGAACACCTCGCTGATTCAAACAATCGGTCGCGCCGCGCGAAACGTGAACGGGCGCGTTATCATGTACGCCGACCGCATAACCGATTCCATGGCGGCCGCAATGGCGGAAACCGACCGTCGTCGCGCAATCCAAGAAGAGTACAACCGAATAAACAACATACAGCCGCGCTCAATTATCAAGAAAATTCACGAGCGCATTCGACTTACAAAAGCCGTCGAAGCGTCCGCCAAAACATTGGCAAAAGACCCGGAATCAATGTCGCGCGACGAAATTATCAAGGAAATCAAACGTCTCGAAAAGCAAATGAAACAAGCCGCCGCAGAATTGCAATTTGAAATTGCCGCAGAATTACGAGATGAAATTTCGAGGTTACGTAAGGGGATGTGATTTCCGATGAAGTTTTATTTTCGGGGCTTCGCCCCGAACCCCACGAACTTTTTAAAAAAAGTTCGACAAAAACTTTAAAAAAATCGCGCTTTGCGCGATTTTTTTGATAATTTTTGCCCCGCTTTTTTTAAAAAGCGGGTGGGGGTTCGGGGGCGAAGCCCCTGATAGGATGAAAATTGTCCGCCGTCGGCTTCCGCGTTGACTTTAATGTGGTGAAAATGCTATGCTTTCGGTAATAATAATTTCGCAGGGGGGCATATGAAAAATAAACTGGACAACCAAGGCAACCTCAGGGCAGTAATCAGAAGGTTGCAAAAGGAAAACAGCGATTTAAAAATGAATCTCGCGCTTGCCGAGGCAAATATTGCAAAGAAGCAGGTTTCCGACGTTCGTTATCTCAATTATATGTTGGAGGGTTCGACGAACATAGTTTTCCTGCTGGATACAGACAGGAAGTTTTCCTATGCGTCGAAAATTTTCCTCGACGCGCTCGGGCTTGAGGATTTCGAGCAAATTCGCGGCAAATATTACAAGGATACAATTAAGCTGATTTTATCCGAAAAAAACCTGATGCGGCTTTCCGGTGCGATTCACTTTGCACAAACGCAAAGCACCTCCGTTCCGATTGACGAAGAGCCGGACATTAAAGGAATAATGCGGTCGTATACCGGCCACGTGTCGCCCATGACCGACGAAGACGGCGCAATCGTGGGTACAATGGTGCTTCTTAACGACGTTACCGAAATAAGCAACGCTCTTGAGGCGGCAAAGAACGCTATTTCGTCAAAGGCGAAATTTTTGGCAACAATGAGCCACGAATTGCGCACGCCCATGAACTCAATTATCGGCATCTCCGACATCGAACTCGACCGCCCGGACCTTCCGTCGGATTTGGCGGATTCTTTTGAGAAAATTAACAGCTCAGGGCAAACTCTGCTCGGAATAATCAACGATATTTTGGATATGTCAAAAATGGAAACCGGCAAAATGGAAATTCTGCCGAACAAGTACGACACCGCCGCAATGATAAACGATATAACCCGCCTTAACCTTATTCGCGTTGAAGACAAAGGGCTTGACCTCATCGTAAAAGTTTCGGAAAAATTGCCGGCTTCGTTAATCGGCGACGCATTGCGCGTAAAGCAGGCCGTGAATAATGTATTGTCAAATGCAATTAAATTCACCGAATACGGCAGTGCTACCTTGGATGTTTCATCGACAAGGGTCAAGGGCGAAATCAGGCTCATTTTCACAATAACGGATACCGGCGTCGGCATGACCGAAGAAGAAATAAAAAGCGTGTTGCACGAAGACATTACCTCGTTTAATCACGAGTTCAACCGCAAAAAAAGCGGCGCGGGCTTGGGCTTGAGCATCACGAAAAACCTCGTTGATTTAATGGGCGGAAAAATCGGCGCGATAAGCGAAAAAGATAAAGGCTCGGTGTTCACGATAACGCTGATGCAAAAGGCCGTTGAAGACGCCGCCGCAATCGGCGCGGAAACGGCGGAAAGCCTGCAAGACTTCAAATATGAAGGTGCGCAGCGGGCGAAAGTTGTACGCGAGTTTATGCCCTACGGAAGAGTTTTAATTGTTGACGACATGAACATAAACCTGTTCGTGGCAAAAGGGCTTATGACGCCCTACGGTCTTGAATCCGATACGGCGTTAAGCGGCTACGAAGCATTGGACAAAATAGCCGAGGGTCAAAAATACGACATAATTTTTATGGACCACATGATGCCGGGCATCGACGGCATGGAAACCACGATTAAACTGCGCGAGCAGGGATACACTCTGCCGATAGTCGCGCTTACGGCAAATGCCGTAGCCGGGCAGGATGAAATATTTCTTGCGAACGGCTTTAACGATTTCATCGCAAAGCCGATTAACACCGGGCAACTCAACGATGTTTTGAACAAGCACATCCGCGACAAGCAAACGCCCGAAACTCTCGAAGCCGCTCGCAAGCAAAAAGAGGAAATGACGGCGGCGGCACAACCCGCACAAGCCGCTCCCGTCAACGAAAATGACCCGCTTACGCTTCTGCGCAAAATAAAAGATATGAACGTAGACTCCGCGTTGCGAGCAATGCGCGGCATGACGGACTTGTATCTGGACACGGTAAAGCTGACCGCGCGGCTTCTGCCCGAAAAAATTGATAAAATGACAAAACTGCTTGATTCTGATATGAAATCCTTTACAATAGAGGTTCACGGAATAAAAAGCGCGCTGAATAATATCGGTGCGGAAAAGCTCGGAAACAGTGCCGCAAAGCTCGAACGCGCTGCCAAAGACGACAAAAAAAGCTACTGCGACGAGTATTATCCGCCGTTCCGCGACGGGCTTGTAAGCATTCATGCGGCGTTGTCGGAGGTTTTCCCGGACGACACCGCCAACAAAGAAACGGCGGACAAATCCGTTCTTATACCGGCAATAGCCGAAGCAAAAGAAGCCGCCGAAAACTTCGACCGCGATGCGGCGTCGGAAGCAATCGGCAAGCACGCGAGCTTTTCATTCACACCGGAAATAGACGAACTTCTTTCGGAAATCACAGCCGCGTTGGACTCGTTTGATTGCGACGGCGCGCTGAAAAAATTAGAGATATTGGAGGGAATTGCAAATGGGTGATTTTGACGGAGCAAGATACTACCACAGCATTCCGGGGTTGCTTGTACCCAAGGGCAGAACAAACGAGGACGTACACACGCTGATTAACGATTTCATCGACACCGCGCCCGGTTTAACGGCAACTCTTGAAGACAGCTTTTTGAACATCGACAGCAGACAAATGATTCAAGTTTTTAAAGACGGCATGGATTCGCTTATCGCGCTGTTGCAGGGTGTGTATGCCCGCGGGCTTGAAACCGAAGCGACACGGCTTTTGCGCCAAGTAACCGCCGACAATCTTGTTTCGGCGGCGGAAAAAAATTTCCGGCCGTTCATAACGGATATATTGTCGCTTTCCGTTTCGATGCAAAAAGCGCAAGCTCAAAGCGAGAAAGGAAAACAGGAGCAAAAAATCAGCAAAATTGAGGCGTACACAACCACCGCCAAAAATATTTCCGCCGTCAGCAATCTCATGGACGACGGATTATACGACCCGGCAAAAATCCTTCTGGGCGAATTGGCAAAGCACCATCCGGAAACCTCCGTTTTCCTGTCATTGCTGAATTTTATCGAAGCGGGCAAGCACGACGAAGCCAAAAAAACAATCGCCGCCCTTAAGGATAAGTTCAATGAAACCCTCACAGCACTTGCCGGTACCGACTTATCCAAAAAAATTCTTGCCGTGGACGACGTGCCGGATATTTTATCCTTCGTCAACAACGCGCTCAAAAGCCATTACAAAGTTATTGCCGTTCCCGGCGCGAAAATGGCTCTCAAAGTTATGGAAAGCCAAAAACCCGACCTGTTTATTTTGGACATCGACATGCCGGAAATGGACGGCTTCGAGCTTGCGTTCCGCATTCGTCAAATGCCCGAGCATGTAAACACGCCCATCATTTTCCTGACCGGAAACTCGTCACGCGAATACATTAACAATGCAACCATGGCCGGCGGCAACGAATTTATCGTGAAGCCCGCAAGCCACGATTATCTGCTTACAAAGGTCGGCGGATTTTTGAACGCATAGTTATAACGCGAATCAAGTGTTCAAAACAACGCCTCGCCGTAAACGCCTTGTGGCGAGCGACCCCTTGATTCGTGTTTATATGGGACCTCGGGGTTCTGCCCCGAACCCCCGGAAACTTTTGAAAAAGTTTCATCAAAACTTTTATAAAACCGCGCGATGCGCGGTTTTTAAAAAAATTTTTACCCCGCGTTTAAAGAGTGCAGCCGGCGAAACGAACATTTCTCGCGCTGCCTTTAGAAAGGAGGGTTTGGGGCGACGCCCCGAAAGCAGCAAATAAAAAAGGAGGACTTATAATGAAAAAATTTTTTGCAAAAATACTTTTAACTCTCGGAATTGCAGCGATGCTTGTCGCAATTCCGGCGACGGAGGTGCTTGCCTCCGGAAACGACGCGGAATTTGAGGAAATGCTCGCAACGTTGCGACGGGAGCATTTTTCGCCGCGAATGCAACGTTTCGGGTCGGGGCTTGAAACGGTAATTTACGAAGGCGAGCCGATTCCGCATGTTTCGCCGCCGCACGTGTCGCTTGATATATCACCGGGCGCAAGAGGCATCGCGCCGGCTTTCGCTCCGCAAAATTACGTTGTGGGAAGCCGGAGGCAGTTTTTTGCAAGCGGCCTGACGGCGGGGCCGGTACACTGGGGCGAGCTTGTTCGCCAAGGGCAGCGCGTCAACATCTGGATACTGGACAGCGTTACGACAAACCGCCCTTCCGCCGCGCAACTTAACGCCGCGATTGTCATGTATGATGATATTACATACCGCATGACACGCGATTTCGCGCCGTTTGCAGGTTTCACGGTGACCACCGCTGCGTCAAACTTGCCGGTTGCCGGCGATGTTCACAACGACGGCAGGGTAAATGTTTTATTGCATAACGGCTCCGGCGGCGGATATTTTTGGTCGGCGAATTTTACGATAAACGACGGTAATGTTCCGATTGCCGTTTTTCACATGAGCCCGAATCACGTGGAGAACGGAAATCTTTTTGCCCACGAGCTTCAACATCTTTTATTTTTTATACATTTCGGCGTTTATGCCCAAGAGTCTGCACCGTTTACGTGGTTTAACGAAGCCATGAGTATGCTTGCCGAGGTTTACTGGGCGGTAGAAGGCGTGGCATTTATGAATGTCGTGCGAAATTGGCAATCGGCGGAAAATTCCTACGCCAACCCCAACGACAGCAGGGTGGGGGATTTTGTCAGTTTCAATAACAGCGGAAAAAGCTATTCCGTAAGCATGAAGCATTCGATGTTTATGCATAATATTTCCGCCGTTTGTTACGCCGGCGCGATTTACGATTTTTTGAGAAGTGAATTTCCGGCGTCTTCGAATTCGACGCAATTTATGGCGAATCGCAACGCAATTGCCGCTCGCGGCATGAATGCCATTATCGGTGACGCTTTTTATGCGGCGGGATTAACCGGTTCAACCGGCGCATCCGGCGAAGTTGCATTCGACCTGATGTATTTTCTGTTCATGGAGGCATTTGCCTCCGACGGCGGAACGGTTGCCGGGCAAGCGACGCCGCGATTTGTGGCTTCTGATTTCAGCGGGCATCGTTTGTGGGGAATTCGTCCTAACTTAGGCACGAATACCCCGGTTTTCGGGACGGCGACCGGCTCTTGGGCTTTGGGCGGACAGCCGTCGTTGTCCGGCAATCCGCTTCCGACGCTTGCATCCGGCGGAGTGGTTTCCATGTCCGGATACAACGGAACGCCCGTTCGCGGCGCAACCCACGACCGGATGATGAGGCTTACCGGCGAAAGCACGGCAAACCCGGTGATTCGCGTCGTCATAAACGACCCTGATTCGCGCACGCAATATTATATTGTTGTGCCGAACGACGCGCCCGGCGCGGTAAGTTCTTTGGCGAATCCTACGCTCGGCTCGGCGGGTGCAACCGTTACTCCGCTTGTAACAAACGGCTCGGCAAATTACATTAACACCGGCGGTCAGGTTGCGTATCTTTTTGTTGCAACGCTGTATCGCAATGTAAACACGACGGTAACGTACACGTGGCACGCGACCGCGACTCCGCCGCCGGCAGATTATTTGCAAATTAACGGTGCGGGGCAGTATACAACCCGCGCGGCATTTCAGCCGGCACTTGCTGCTGCGCTTGCGTCCGCGCCGGCAGGTGCGACCGTTGAAGTAACCGGTACGCTTTCGGATGCTGACGGTACGCTTACCGTAAACGTTCCGGCAAACCGCACTGTTCTTTGGAATGCGTCTTATACAGGACCGGGCGGCATAATGCCGATGATGGTTGCGGACGGTGCGGGAACATTTATTGTCGGTCCCGGCGGGCATATAATCCGGCCGACAGGTTCCGGCGGCATGTTTAATGCAAACGGAAATGTGATAATTGACGGCGGTACAATAGAACACAGCGGAACAGGGAATGTCATAGCTGCGACCGGTTCGGGTGTTCTTACAATTGAAAGCGGAACGGTGCGAGCTGCCGGAGCCAATGTGTTGATGGCAATGCTCGGCGGCAGAATAATTATAAACGGCGGAACGGTTGAGGCATTACAGGGTACCGTCGGCGCAGACCGTTCAATTACTGTCGAGAATAATTCTGTGCTTGTTATAAACGGCGGCACAATTCGTCGCCCTGCAACACCGATGCAACTCGTTGATGTGTCCGGCACCGGTGCTGTGCTTTTGACGCCCTCGGGTGTGGCTGCCCTCGGAGCGGAAGGTCGAATCAACAGAATGAGCGGAAACACGTCGGTGTACTTCTTCGGCGACAACGCTTCGCGCTTTACGAATTTCACCCTCGGTACAAATCTTTTCCGCATCGACGTTTTGCCGACGCTTTCGCAAACTAACCCCGCGTTTCCCGTTCCCGAAGCAACGGCAACGCTTTCTCCGCGCTTTGCGATTCCCGCCGGCGGAATAACCGTGAACGGTGTACCTTTCGGCGGAACTGCAACAGTTGACGCGGCAACGCGAACCGTAACTTTCAGCGGTTCGTTCAATTCAATGATAACCTTGACGGTTTCCGGCGCGACGGTTGCGGACGGCAGAATTAACGTGCCGACCTTTACAACGCCGCCTTTCAGAGTGAGCGTAGGCTCGCCCGATGCGCCTTCGCCGGGCGACGTCAATTTCTTCTATATAATTAACTACGGTCGCGAAACGATTACTTTCGGGCGTCAATTTGAGCTTAACGGTGAAACCATCAATCGCTCGGAAATCACGTACCTGTTTAACAGGCGTCAAGACCGCGTTGAAAATGTAAACCGGGGCAACTGGACAATGACGCTTACCGGCGAAGTTAATATCAGCGCGTTCGCTCGCCGGGGCGGGTATATCGGCGTAAGGCGGAGGCTTCCCAACGGGCAGCACGAACTGCTTGCCGTAATCGAAATTCCCGCCCGCCCGGATAACCGACCCTTGCGCGCGCACAGACGGAGCATTTATGTTCCGACAATTTACGGCGCGGACCGGCCCGGGGAAATTCTTCGCAACCCCCACGACGACTTGATTGAAGTAGTAATCGGCAACGACAGAGGTCACTTTGGCAGGTCGAATTTCCTGTCAACGGGCATACTCGAACCGGGTGAGGAGTTCGACTTCCCCCATGATATTATTCCGCGCGGAACACGCGGCACTTTCAGAGTTGCCCCGATTGAGGCGGTTAATTTCGTGCTTTACAACGGGGAATATTGGTTCATAACGGATTTGATTGCGTCAAACGTAACTTACGTGACGGGTTACGGGAATTTGCAGGAACTTGTTGACGCCGGCGGTCGTTTCGGCTCTGTGCCGGTGCGGTTTAACATTCCCAATCAGCCGAACGCGCCCGTAACCGCGCGCATGGCCATGACCGAAGGCAGAAACGGCGCGCCGTGGTTCATCAGCAGAACAAACGCGCACATGCAGGTTCGCCTCGGCGAGGATAACGACGGCAATGCGGTTTGGGGACGTTTGACGGCAAATATGCCCGTTCGACAAGTCATGGATTTGTTTGAAAATCACCCCGACGGGCCTTTCGCTTTGCCGCAAATCGGCGATTACTATGTATTTGAAATGCGCGTGTTCAGGGCGAACAGAATTGTTTCCGCGCCCGGATTTTTGTCCTTGCCGGCGACGGAATTTGCAGGAAACATGAACGTGACGGCTTCCGTGAATCCCGTTGTTGTGGGCGGAACGCAGCTCAACGCCGCCGCAACCGCGCAAAATCCGCTTAACAGAAACGGCGTAAACGTTGTTGTTGTAACCACCGGCGGCACGATTACTCTGCCGCCCACCGCAATAACGGCAACAACTCGCGCCGACGTTGCCCATTGGTTCAGAACTGCCGACGGTTCACCCGGCGGCTTACCCGACGGTTTAACCGCCACTTTAACGCGGGTTCAGGGCGCGCGGGCGACAATTACGATTCACGGCATTCCCACGCAGACGGCGGATAATGTTGCGATGAACATTGTCATTCCCGCCGATTATCATAACGGCAACAACGTGATTTCGGTAACGAACGCGCCGGCAGACGGAGGCGTCGCGTCAGCGAGATTTAATATCGCGCCGGCACCGGTGTCGTCATTGCCGCCGGTTGCGCCGGATACTGTGCCGGATTCCGGCGACGCGCCGAATATTTCGGATATGCCGAATGCCGGTGATGTAACGGACATACCGGGCTTTGATATGACGGATATGCCTCCTGCGGATGTTGTTTATGATGCTTCCGATGATGATGGTGATGCGGCGTATGCGCCTCCTGCGGACGTTGATGTTATTGATGATGTTGACGACGTTAGTGCCGACGGCGGAGATTCCGACTCGGATGATTACGACTTGCCGTAGGTGACGGACACTCTCGACCTCGCGGGGATTCAAGTTGACCCCCTTATCGAAGTTGAAGCAATTTCATATGCAGTGAACATGCGTTATGAAATGAATAAATGTGTTCACTGTACAATAAAAAAAAACCGCGCAAGCGGTTTTTTTATTGAGCTTTAAGAGGGTAGGGGAACTTTTCCGAAAACGGCAAATTTATAGGATATGCATTGTGAAGGGCAGAAATAACACCGCAAAATGGTTACAATGTGATGTTAGGAATTTTGAAGAAAGGTGTAGAAAATTAACGCAAGGAGGGATGACAACATGGAAATAAAGATTATTTTCAAAAATGTAATGTTTCAATATGATTCAAGTGTTTCGCGCGAGGAGAGAGAATTTGTTTCTCAGATTGACGCAAACACAACGCTTTCGCGAATACGCAGCAATACGTTTATAAACATCAGATTTTCTACCGCTACTCTGCCTCGTTGCACAGGCAGTATGTGCTTGATTTTTTCGTAGTTCTCTCTGTTTATCTCCATTTGCTTATTTTATCAGATTTTGTACTGTTTTTGTAGTGGCTACACGCCCTAATACCTCTTACCGTAATATTCTAAAGCGTGGTATTTAATTTCATTAAAAACCTTGATATTCGACGAATGAATAATCAGACCGTCGAAGCTCTCGTTGTTTGTATAGTAATATTCGCTCAATCCTTCAATTAACGCTTGTTCGTCTGTGTTTTTGTAGTCGCGCAACATATCATTAAATGTTTGGCTTGCAGATGTACATTGAACGCCGCCAAATTTCACAATATCAAGATTACTAAAGTCATTCACAATGCGGTATCTGATATTTTCGTACAGCTCTGCTTCTTTTGCATAAACATCTATTCTGTTTTCGTTCAAATATCCCGAAAAAAGCTGTAAATATTCTAAGGCGGAAGCGTGGCACAAAACCATGTTTTTACCCCCGACAACATCGCGAAACCATGCTCGCATTGTTCGATATTCTCCGCTTGTTTTTGTAATCATATCATCACCTCTCGGAACGCAATTTAAATCTATAGAAACACCAATTATAATAAACGTGAAAACGTTTGGCAACAGCCTTTTTGTGTGGTTATGAATTTGTTTGATTTGATTTTTAAAGCAGTTCTTTCGGGTTGCGCACAAATGAGCGGTTATACTGCCTGATTGCAAATGCATTATATTTGAAAAAACATACGCACATTACATGAACCGTTCCCGGAATCGTGCCACCCGAAAACACTAAAAAACCGCGAAATCTGTGATAGCTTCGCGGTTTTTAAATTTGATTGCAATTCACGGCTTCGAGGGAATGCGCGGAAACTCACATGCGTCCCCGGCGTCCGCTAGTTACGGACGTTTACCGTAAGCCATTCTTGAGTGCCGCCGCCGAAGTTAAGGCGAACGGTTGTTGACGACGATGTTCCGCCGCGGCATGAAACGGTTACGGTCCATTCAGACCTGCCGTCGCCGATGCTTCTGCGTGACGAAGACCACACATCGAAACCGACAACATTCTCGTTTGTGATGCTCATTTGGTTGGAGTGCGCGCGAACCGTAAAGGTTACTTGGCTGCCCCTGTTGATGGTTTGTGTGCGACCCGGGAAAATATCCACGAAATCGTCGTCCCACCAATCGTCGCCCCATCCGCTGCCGGTAACGGAAACCGTGCGGGAATCGTCGGCGTCGGCGCGTTGGCCGGTTTGGCTGCTTACGTAAACGGTGGTTTGATTCCAACCGCCCCAGTTCCAGTCCCAATCGGAGTCGCGCAGGGTAACAGTCCACGTGCGCTCGCCGGAGGCAGTGTTTGTGCGGCTGAGATGGATGCGGTTGCCGTTGGGAGCTTCCACCCAAACGGCGTTTGCGTGTTCGTTTGTTCTGGCTTCGATACGGATGCGGCTGTTGTCGAGGCGTTGCGCACTCGGCGAACCGAGGAAACGCGCGCTTTGTTGCCCGACGGTGATATTTTCCGTACGACGAACCGCGCCGGATTCATTGCGTTCCCAATTTGCGAAAATTTGAACATTGCCGCTTCTGCGCGGATTAAATGTAACGCTCCAGTTGCGGTCGGCTCCGGCACCGGAAACGCGATGCGCAAGATATTCGTTGCCTTCGATTGTGCGAATCCATACATATTCGACATCGTCGTTTGTGCGGATGTTGAACGTTACGTTGGCGTTTGTGCCCACACTGCGATTGTTGACCGTCACGTTACGAATCAGCGGATTCGACGGCGGAACAAACGGGTGCGCAAGCGTGAGGTCGAAAAGTTCCGAATCCGCGCCGGGCCAGTTGTAGGTACGGTTTGAGCCGATTTCAACGCGCTGAGTTGCCCACGTTGCCGGACGGAAATTTACCGTCCAAACACGGTAATGCGCGCCCTGCGACAGCATCGTTCCGCGTGCGAACCTGCCGGTTCCGCGTTGGTTCGCCACTCTGTCGAAGTTGACCCAAACGTCGTTCGTTTCGCTGCCGGTTACAACAGTAAGTTGCACGAAGCCGGCCGCTGTTGCGGGACTTTCCGCAACGTGGTGAATTTCTACCGGCCCGAGGGTTGTCGGGGCGGGCGGAAGCGTAATTGTGGGCGCGGCAGGGGCTGAGCCTGCTGTTCCTGCTGCTCCGACGGTTATCGGAACAGACATGCGCGCCGCGTTGGATTCATTATTTGCCGAGTTTGCAAAAATGTTTACAACGGTTGTGCGCGACGGGTTTACGGTAATCGTCCAAGTGTTGCCGGATGAGCGTGTACCCTGCGTACGAACGCCGTCCGCCGTTGCGAAAACGTAACGTGCGTCGGACGTTGTTTCAATTGTAAACGTTATGCTTTGCCCCTGGGCAACCGACGAGCGATTCATTGAAAAGTCGCGGATTGCGGGTGCGGCGGAAACCGCAAGCGGCGCGGCTGCCGCAAACAAGAACGCAATCACTGATACCGCAAAAACTCCCAATATTGCTCTTCCTGCTTTTGAAATCAAATGCATCATCTCCCTATTTTTATATTATGAGAGCGTACTTTTTCAACACTCTCATTAGAACACCCTATATCATACCACAAAATTACACGAAGAATATGTCAATTTTATTGCAACGCGAATCTTCAATATAACACCTCGCCGTAAATGCCGTTTACAAAGCATAGGCGAGGTGTTATTTCCTGTGATTCGCGTTTGCAATCCGGACACAAACATGCTACCATGCGCCTTGGAGGTGGTCAAAAATGGCATACAAAATCACAGATGATTGTATTGCTTGCGGCGTTTGCATAAGCGAATGCCCCACAAACTGCATTTCCGAAGGCGACCCGATTTATGTAATTAACGCACCGGAATGCATTTCTTGCGGCGCATGTGCCGATGCTTGCCCTGTTTCCGCATGTGTACAGGGATAGGACGCCGGGGACATATGTAAGTTGCCGCGCATTCCCTCGAAGCCGGAACAGCAAACCGAGGGACACGTGAACGGCATCGACGCATTCTCTCGAAGCCGGAACGGCGAACCGAGGGACACATGAACGGCATCGACGCATTCTCTCGAAGCCGGAACGGCGAACCGAGGGATACATGCGCGGCATCGATGCATTCCTGAAACAGAAAACCGAGCAACAAAAAAACCTATCGGTAACCAACCGGCTACCGATAGGTTTTTTTTATTACCCGGATAGGAAACTGCTTCGGCTTCGAGAGAATGCTCGGCAGCTCATATGTGTCCCCGGTGTTCATCGCGCGCACTTGTTTTCACAAGCCTCACAACGAAGATTCGCGTTTGTTTCGCGTGAAAAAAATTGCGGATTTCTTCGCAGCGAGATTTCCCATTGCAATAACACCGCCGCCGCAAGCAAAAACAAACTCACGGAAAACACCCCGGGGAAAACAATAAGCGGCGCGCACATCATCATGTAATCCCAATTGTAAATTCGGCACACCACGCAACAGCGGTTGCGCATAAAAATCGCCCGAAACGGGCAGAAAAAAGTAGTAAAAATCGAATCAACAACCGAGTAAACAAGCGCGAAAATAAGCATCAATCCCGGCGTAAGCACACCGAAGAAAAACGCCGCAAAAATAACGGCGGCCGTAATCGCGCCCCACGATATTGCAACGCCGATTAAACCGGGAGAGTGTTGAAAAATAGCTTGAGGGTACGGGCAAAGAACGCCCGCCATTGCTGTGCCGGCATCGCAGGAAAATGACGGCAAAGGCGGGCGTCCTTTGCCCGCACCCTTCAGGTCATTTTCCGAGATGCGGCATATGCGAAAGCGTAATTTTTCAACATTCTCCTCGGCGGGAGATTGCGGCGATTCAACATGCTTTTCGAAAGCCCGGCGGGTTTCTTCGGTGCATCCGCCGCACGGGGTTGCCGCATTGTTCTTCGCGAAATTCGCCGCGCGAAACGAGCTTCGAAAATGTTTTCTCGCGCCGATGGGTACAAATTTATTCGGAATCAGACGAAAAAGCATTCCGATTGCAAGCGTCGCCCAAATAATCAGCAAAAAAGAGTGTTGAAAAATAGCCTGAGCTGTGCCGGTTTCCGAGATGCGGCATATGCGAAAGCATAATTCTTCAACACTCTCCGAAAATCCGCCGCTAAAACGCCCTCCCGGCGCGGTAAAATCCAACCACTCCGGCGCAATAAAATAAAGCCCCGCCGCCACCAACAACAAACCGGCACGAAACACGAGCTTCCATTTGCCTCTTGCCCCCAACAAACGACGCATTTAACCACCTCTCGCAGAGTGAACGCACCGGCGAAGGCAAACAAGAGGCGTATAGCCGCTGTTCGTTTCATAAAGTGCGTTCACCCATTCTACGTCGTCGGAAAGCCATTTTCAAGTTCTCGGAGGCTCTGCCCTCGAACCCTTCTCGCTACCGTAAAATCGCGCGAACGCGCGATTTTTCAGTTTTTGCCCCGCTTTTTTCAAAAAGCGGGTGGGGTGCGGGGCAAAGCCCTGTGGTTTTACAATAATTATCTAATCAAAACTGCTATAATCTATCAAGATGAATTTTCGCGCCGAAACAACGGGGCGTTCAAAAAAAGGGGACATAACAATGCTTAATATGTACAGAGAATCCGACCTGCCTGCCTGCGTTAAAATTTATGTGGAGGCGTTTAATGCACCGCCGCTTTCGTACAGCTTTTTAACCGAAGATAAAGCCGAGCGATATTTGCGCGATTTAACGCACTCGCCCGGCTTTATGGGATACACGTACAGGGTAAACGGAGAAATTGCGGCGTTTTGTTTCGGAAGAATCGATGACTATTTTGAAGGCGTGATGTACGAGCTTTCGGAATTTGCCGTTACACCCGCACTGCAAAGAAGCGGAATAGGGACGGAAATCATGCGTCTTTTGGAAACAAAAGCAGCCGGGTACGGGGTGCAGGCTATAAACCTGAACACCTCGCGAAAGCTCCCGGCTTTTAATTTCTACAAAAAAAACGGTTACGAAGAGATTAGCGAAAACGTGTCGCTTATGAAGCTCCTTTAGCCAATTTCATGGCTTCTTTCCATGTGTCGCGCATTTCGCGGAACATGCCTAAAACTTCGTTTAAAATCTCAACGTCTTTTTGCAAATTGGCTTCAACAAGTCGGTTATACATATAATCGTAAAGCAGGTTCAGGTGCTTTGAAACTTCGTAATCGTGGTTCAGAGTAATCTGAAATTCACGAACGATGTCTTCAACGCGCTGAATCAGGTTATTGGCCTTTACGACGTCGTTTTTTTCAACCGCGATAACAGCCTGGTTTAAAAACTTAATGCCACCTTCATAAAGCATCAGCGTAAGTTCTTCCTTGCTTGCGGTTTCGACTTGTTTTTGAAGCACCTGCATTTTCGGATTTTGAGTTATCAATCTCAATTCTCCTTCTCTTATCCTCTTGCGTTGACAAAAATGCCCGCCATTTCAAGCATGTTCGCGTGTGCATCAAGCACTCTTTCAGGCGGAATTTCGCGAACGATTTCGTTTGTTTCAGAGTTATATACCCTGATAACGTTGCGGTTTGTTGCCGCGTGGTGGGTAATGCTTAAATGCCGCCTGTGCGCACCGAGTGCCTCGTTGATTTCGCGAACAGCGCGGGGTAACATATCCGGCTCGGGGCGTTCGCCCGTACCAACGGCAGGAGCCGGTGCGGGGGCAGGCGCGGGAGCCGATTCCGGAGCCGGGGTCGGGGCCGGTGCCGGTGCTGCGTAAGGGTTTACCTGTGTAACGTCCATGTTATTTGTCCTCCTTTTTTGATTTACTGCTTTATGTCAAATTTGCTTGACACCTCGTTTCCGGGCAGGGGATTGTAGCCTGCGTTAAGGCGTTGCCCCTGTTTTACATCCCGGTATGACATTTTGGCGTTTTTGTGCGAAGCCTCAAAAACTCTCAAATGCTTTTTGTAAAACGCCGTGATTTGAATGATGGTTTTTTTGAGTTCTTCGAATTCCGGCGAGGAACGTTCGGACTCGTCAAGCTGCGTTCGCAAGTCCGAAAGTTCCTCAACCAAAGATTCGTGTTCATCCAAAAAATCCATATAGGCTTCAAGCTCGGCTTCCTCGTTGTCTTTTTCGCCGGTAAGCACAAGTGCTTTCGCCCTCGCGAGGATTTGCTCCGCAATTTCCTGCGCATTTTTCAGAGTGTCTTTCATGGCGATTATTGCGTCATAAACGCGAACAAGCTGTCCATTTGAGCGTGTGATTGCGCCATTGCCTGTTCCATGCGAGCGAACATTGAGAAGAAGTGGTTTTCGCGACGAAGCAGGAATTGCTGCATTTGGTCGATGCGCCTGTTGTAGTCGGCGATTTGGCGGCTCATGTGGTTTTCCGTCGTTTGGTTGCCGGCATAACCCGCGCGTACTATGAACGGACTGTTGGGGTTGACTGCGGCAATGTGGAGAACTTCGTTCAAGCGGAAACCGAGACCGATGTGCGGAACGTTTATGCCGTGCTGCCGGATTTGGGTAGCTGTCGTCAAAGCCATGTTGATACGCTGACCGTCCGGCAACGAATCGCCGTCGTGTTCCTGCGCCTCGATGTGGTTACGTGCGAAAAGTTGGCGCACATTGTCGGGGTTTGCTTCGAGGGCGGCGCGAAGGCGGGTTTCGTCGATTTCGAGTACGCCGATAAGGCGGTCGCCTGCCGGACCGTTCATGCCTACGGTTTGTATGCCGACTTCATGCAGGGAAATCGTCGTGCCGTCGTTCAGCCTCACGGGGCGGAACATCATGTCGCGCAACTGCTGCTGCATATTTCTTAAATCGTTATCGCGGTGAAGAAGACCGGTGCGGGCTTGCTCCTCCCAACGCTCAATTTCACGGTCGCTCATGCCGGCGCGTTCTTCGTCGGTAAGAGGCTCAAAAAGCGTACCGGTTCTGCTGTTGCCGTGACGAGGGCGCGGGGTTGAATGTTGCGCGTTAAGGAGGCGAATAAGGTTGTTGTACTCCTCAACAAAGTCGCGAATGGTTTGCATTGTGTCCTCGATGTCGCGTTCAACACCGATTGTAAATATGCCGCCGGTGCGTACGCCGTCAGCACCGACAGTTCCGGTTTCAACATTACCGGAAAGGGTTATGTTTGTGCCGTGAATGTTGAACGTGTTTGACGCTTGCGTGATTCTTACCGGGTCAAGCCCGCCGGAGCCGACATCGTAATAGATGATTGCGTCCTGCGCGGCGCGAACAACACGCGAGGGCGGCTCTTCAAGGTCGGGTACGGCAGGATTTTCAAAGTTTAAGAAGCCGAGTCCTCCGATGCTGAAATGCGTATCCGCGCCGGGTGCGGCGGTTGAGCGAAGCGTAAACTCCGCCGTTTCGTGGTTGAACGTCATTTCGACGCCGGCAATAGCGTTGATTTGGTCCATAACTTGGCGGTGGGTTTGGTTGGGCATGAACACAAGCGTTGTCGTTGTTGCGTCCGCGCCCGTACCTACCGTAATTTCGACGACTTCCACGCCGCTGATTGTGCGGTCCAGTATGGGGTTGTATGCGTGCATAATTCCCGACTCAGCGTCGGTATTGTCGATTGTGAAATAATCCTGACCGAACATGAAATTAAGCAGAGTGTTCGGCACGCCGTTTTCACCGATTTCGATGGTGGTTGCGGGGTTATTTGCGTTGGCTCTCACGAAGAACGAGCCGTCTGCGCTGACGTCGATACGGAAGCCGGCATCGGTATGGTACGCCGGGTTTGCGTTTGTAGGGTCGCCCGCTAAAAGCCTGTTCATTTCCGTCATTATATCCCAGAATGTGTCGGCCGGGTTGAGTGTCGTTGTGCGACCGCCGAGGGTGATTGTTGAAGCCGACGCGGGAGGTATAAAGTTAAATATAGGCGAGCTGGGTGTCAAGTTGTATACGGGTACCGGGCGGCTTGTAACCTGAGCGGGTCTGCCGTCGGGCGTAAAGCCGGTTTGCGGCGTAATTTCCGCAACGGGGGCAAAGCCCATAAAGTCAAACCCGTTCGCAGTCATGCTTGCCGTAAGGGGTGAACCCGCCGTTGTAAGGGTGAACGTGCCGTTGGCGTTGTTAAACGTCATGTATGCGCCGGGGATGCTGTTTACCCAGTCCATAACATCCTGATAGGTCGCGTTCGGGCCGAATGTGTATGTTTCCGTTACGGCAGAAGCACCCGTACCGACGGTTATTGCTACGCTGCGGCTCGTTCCGAGTTCCTGATTAAGGAAGGGATGGTGAGCAACATCCGGCGTACGCTGATTGTTCGATTGTGTGATTCGGTTGTTCATCATGGTTGAGCCGCCGGTTATGCCGTCGAACATGCCGTTCATTATGCCGATTGCGTGTGCGCGGTTTATGTCGTTACCGCCGCCCGCAGGAAGCATTGTTATTGTAGGCACAAGGTCGCCGGGATTATACGCGCGGAATTGAATGGAATTGCTTACCGCATCGAAATCAGCGCGCATTACGCCCGTAATGTTAAACGCGGCCACGAAATCAGCAAAAGTTGAGTTTTCATCGAATACAACGAAATTTCCGTCAACGTTAAACGTGGCTTCCCACATGCCGGTAAAGCCGAACATATCGCCGAGCAGTGTCGTCGGGGCTAAACCGGGGAAATCTCTCATTTCGAACGTGATTCCGTCGGTGTAGGCGCGGTTGTTCACCGTAAAAGTATCCTGCCCGAACATGAAATTGAGCATCGTGTTTGATGTGCCGACGGTTGAGTCGCCGATTTCCGCAACGGCGGTGGGGTCAACCATTCTTACAAAAAATCTGCCGTCGCCGCCAACGTCAAGGCGGAAGCCCAAATCATCGTGTAAAGCCGGGTTTGCGTTCGTGGGGTCGCCCGCCAAAAGTTGGTTCGCCGCCAGTATAAACGACAGGAATGTTTCGTCCGCCGCCAATACCACATCGCGCCCGCCGACAACAACCACGTCGCCTGCGTTTAAGCCGGGAATCGCGTCAAAAACACTTGTACTCGGCGTAATTCTTAAGCCTGACGGAGCAGTCTGGGCACCTATAATGGAAGTATGAGTTTGGGAAGGGGGAGTAAAATTGGCGTAATCGACGTTATTAAGACCCAGTGCGCGCAAAACGCCCCAGTTGTCGTTGCCGGTGGTTACTGTTGCTTCCTCGCCGGTTGTTCTGGATTCAATTACAAAACGACCGCGAATGGAATCGAAGCGCATGTTTACGCCTGCGGCTGAGTTGTTTACTGCGGCCATGGTTTGACGAAGGGTATAATCCGCGCCGATACGAACGTTCGTACCGTTTATGTTGAGGTTTGTATTGACGCCGGAGATTGTTGTGCCGAGGCTGCCCGCACCCTCGCCCTGACCGAGGTGACTAAGCCGGATGTCGAGGTTCAGGTCGGTTCGGAATTGCATACTGCCCTGAATCAAGTCGCCCTGCGCGGTTTGAATAACCTGAATGTCAAAGGTACCCGGACGCGAGTTATTCGTTGTGTTTACGGTTATACCGTTCGTGTTGCCCGTCGGGTTTGAGTTTGTAACCGTTGAGCGGGTTGTGTTCCACGACTGCTCGTTGGTAATTGTACCCGCACGTGCGAAGTCGGTTTGTTGGTTTCTGAAATTGGTAAATGTTGTGATGTTGCTGCGCAGGGCTTCCTGCCGCCACTGCACAAGCGTACGTCTGCGCGTAAGCCTATCCATGCGCATACTTTCAGCTCTCATAAGCTGCTGAACCATGGATTGTGTATCCATGCCGGATGTTAATCCCGTGAATCGGAGTGGTGAGTTCATAGTTATCCACCTTCTGTCATGTATTGTGTGTTAAAATAGCTTCTAACATACTATCGACATATTCCGGCTAAAAATTAACAGGGAGAACACAAAAAATGAATAAAAAAATGTTAAAGGCATTGGAATTTGAAAAAATAACCGCCATGCTTACCGCAAAAGCGGCATTTTCACAGGGAAAATTAAAATGTTCCGAACTTCTTCCGATGACCGACATCGGCGATATAATCCGCGCCCAAAACGAAACTTCCGAGGCGGCCGGTTTTATTTTACGAAAAGGGAGCCTTCCTCTGGGTGGAATTTCTGACATCCGCGCGGCAATCGCACGTGCGGCCGCAGGCGGAATGCTTTCTGCCGAAGATTTACTCGCAACAGGGGAATGTTTATATGTATTCAAAAAACTTACCACCTACGGCGGCGGCGCGCCGGGCGCGCTTCAAACGCCGGGAGCATATGACGGCGGCGACACATACCAACCGGCTACCAACAGACTTGCGCAATATTTTTCCGCCATCACCACCGACGAAAAACTTGCGGCGGAAATCGCCCGTTGCATCAAGCCTTCCGGCGAAATATCCGACAACGCATCGCCGAAGCTCGCAGAAGTTCGCCGCGCAATTCGAACCGCGCACGACAGAATTCGCGACAAACTTCAATCGGCAATTCATTCCGCCGAATACAAAAACATGCTTCAGGACGCAATAATAACCATGCGCGGCGACCGATTTTGCGTTCCCGTTAAAGCAGAATACCGCACAAATTTTCCCGGTATGGTTCACGACCAATCTTCAACCGGCGCGACGGTTTTCATGGAGCCCCTCTCCGTGGTCGAGCAGAACAACAAAATAAAAGACCTCCGCTTCGACGAAAAACGCGAGGAAGAAAAAATCCTCTTTCGCCTTTCGTCCCTCGTTTATGAAAATTCCGAAGCCCTCGACGCAAACCTCTCCATTGCCGCCCAACTCGACTTTATTTTCGCCAAGGGCGAACTTTCCCTTCATATGAAAGCAACCCAACCTTCATTTAATAGCACCGGATTTATAAACATCCGCAAAGGTCGGCATCCTTTATTGACCACGTTAAAAACCTCGGGGGAAAACTTTTTTGAAAAAAAGTTTTCCCCCGAACCCCCATTCAAAAAACTTTATCCGGAATCCGAGCAAAGCTCGGATTCCAATGACGGGGTCGAGGGGACATTGTCCCCTCGCGGGGGCTTGGGGGCAGAGCCCCCAAAAACGGAATCATCAAAAAACGTAATCCCCGTGGATGTGCATTTAGGCGGGGAGTTTTCGATGCTGCTGATTACCGGCCCGAATACCGGCGGCAAAACCGTTACGCTCAAAACGGTGGGGCTGTTTACGCTGATGGGTCAGGCGGGGTTGCATATTCCCGCGCTTGAAGGCAGCGAGCTTTCGGTTTTCGAGGAAGTATTTGCGGATATCGGTGATGAGCAAAGTATCGAGCAAAGTTTGAGTACGTTTTCGTCGCACATGAAAAATATTGTGGGGATTTTGGAAAAGTTGGGGCCGAACGCGCTTGTTTTGTTGGACGAACTCGGAGCGGGTACCGACCCCACGGAAGGCGCGGCTTTGGCAATCGCGCTGCTGTCGCACCTGCACGAGCGGAAAATTCGAACGGTCGTGACAACACATTACAGCGAGCTTAAACTTTTCGCACTGTCAACCGAGGGCGCGGAAAACGCGAGTTGCGAATTTGACGTCGAAACCCTGCGTCCCACGTATCGGCTGTTAATCGGCATTCCCGGCAAGAGCAACGCCTTTGCGATTGCAAAGCGGCTCGGCTTGCCCGACGCGATTATCGACGACGCCCGCGCGCATTTGTCGCAAACGGATATTCGATTCGAAGATGTAATCACCGACCTCGAGGCAAGCAAGAAGTTGGTTCAAATCGAGCAGGAACGCGCCGCCGTTTACCGCGCCGAGGCGGAAAAATTGCGCACAGACGCCGCACGGCTCGAAGAAAAATTGCGTACGCAGAAGGAAAAAATTCTGCGGGATGCGCGGGAAGACGCATTGCATATCGTGCGCGACGCAAAGCGCGAGTCGGAAAAAATAATCGCCGACGTGCGAAGCCGCGCCGACGACATTAAAAATCTCGAAGACATGCGCCGCACCGCGCGGGAAGGGCTTAACGCCCTCGAATCTTCCGTCGCGCCGATTGTTGCCGCCCCTGCGCACAAGCCGCCGGAAAATCTTCGCAAGGGCAACCGCGTTCACATCCGCTCCATGAACCAAAGCGGCACGGTTTTATCGCCGCCGAACGCATCCGGCGAGGCGCAAATTCAGGCCGGCATAATGAAAATCACGGTTCACGTGTCCGACCTTTCCCTCGACGAAGTCGCGCCGGAGGTTAAGGCGGAAAAGTTCATAAAAAAGCGGAGGAACGAGTCCTCCGCAAAGTCGCTGAATATATCGCCGGAAATCGACCTTCGCGGAATGATGCCCGAAGAAGCCGTTCTCCACGCCGAACGCTACCTCGACGACGCATTTTTGGCGTCGCTTTCCGCCGTTACGATTATCCACGGCAAGGGAACGGGCGTACTTCGCGCGGCGATTCAAACCATGCTTAAACGCCAACCCAATGTGAAGAAATTTCGCCCCGGCAAGTACGGCGAAGGCGAGGACGGCGTTACGATAGTGGAGTTTTAATGCCGGGGACACATGTGATTTGACGCACGTGTTAAACACGTGCTATGTTTGTTACAGGAAGCGGGTGACGCAGTGAAAGCAAGTGAACTTACAAGAAAAGCAAAAAAGCAGGGCTGTCGCATAAAGCGACACGGAGCTGAACATGATATTTGGATTAACCCGAAAACCGGCAAAACAGCAAGGATACCGCGCCACCCGGGTAAAGAGATTGCAACCGGAACAGCGCACAGCATTATAAAAGACTTAGATTTGAAAGGATGACCGAGCATGAAATACACCTACACAGCGATATTCACGCCGGAGGAAACCGGGATGTACAGCGTCTGTTTTCCTGATTTGCAGGGGTGCTGTACAAGCGGAGATGATTTGTCGGATGCAGTGGAAATGGCGCAAGATGTACTGTGCCTTACCCTGTACGACTTAGAACAAGACAACAAGCCGATACCGCAGGCAAGCAAGCCGAAGGATATTCAAATTAGCGGGGAGCAGTTTACCGGCGTTGTTGCCGTTGACACAGAAACCTACCGCCGATTTTATGAGAACAAGTCTGTAAAAAAGACTCTCACCATTCCGATGTGGCTGAATGAGCGAGCTGAAAGGGCGAATATAAACTTCTCCGGCATCTTGCAAGAGGCTTTAAAATCCCGGTTGCAGATTCAAGAATAGGATTTTCGCCCGTCGGACGCGGAAAAAAACTCAATCGCTCTGCTCGGCCTCAAATTCCTTCCCGGTAACGATGTACTGAATAGATACGCCGAAAATCTCATGCAGTCGCAGGTAGTTATATGCCGTAATTTCGCGTGCGCCGCGTTCAACCATCTCCAAATGAGCCGTGCGTATACTCATTTGCTTTGCGAGAGCTTTCACCGACATTCCGTTCGCTTCACGCAATTCTTTCACGCGGTCGCCTATTTCGAAGCTCAGTAATATTGCATCTATCAGTGCAAGTGCCTTTGCCGAGAGTGTCGTTCCCGCGCGTATAAACGGATAATTTTCCATGTTTTCCATGGTGAAATCACTCCTGATTAAAAAAAGTGCGCGGGGGCGGGAGATATGAGTCCCGCCGTCCGCGGAAACAAAAAAGCCCGTAGGGACGGCAAAAAATCTGCCACACCTGCGAGCTTGATATATGCAAGCTAAGGACACGCCTCTGTCACGGAAACAAAGCAACACAAAGCCCGAAAGCTCCGCATAACCGGGGTGGGTATATGCAGGAGTCCGCAAGCGTCAGAAAAAACGCCCGTAAAAGTTCAATTGAACAAATCGGAGAGCCGTGTTAAACTTATGTCTACCATAATGAAAGGCTTTTGCCTTGTGCGCAGGTGATGTGCTGAATCCCCTGTGTTCGCTGTTTAGGTGCTCTTAACACCGCAACAGCCGTTATGGTTTTTTATTTCATCCGGATTTTAACATAGCATTTTAAAAACTGCAAACATTGTTATGCGGTGGTATAATCGGGCGGCACACAACCTACATTCAAAGGGGATATTATCCGTGAAAATCACAAAGAAAAGAAAATTTATTGTTGCCGTGTCGCTTGCCGTTCTGATTGCTTTCGGCGGTTGCAGCGCAAGTACGATTACAGACGTATTGGCGGCTGACGCATTGGAAAGAGCGGTCAATTTCGGTGGCGGCAATAACAACAATTGGGTCAATAACAGGGCTATGTTTAGCGAACAGGATTGGAACAGCCGGAACGAACTGCAAAGAAGATTCCCGTACTCGCAATCTGACTTTAGCGGCAGGTTCGCCACTATGGGAGACTGGTCGATGTTCAACGTAAACGGGTTCAATAATTTAGAAATCAATCTCATAAACGGCAATGTAATATTTGCGTTGAATGAGGACAATATGCCGAATTTTTTCGCAAGTGACAGTGTAACCGAAAGATACCGCGTTTTTATTGTGCCTAATCAAATATGGGTAAATGGGTATATGCCTTCTGCGAATAACAGCACGATATATATAATCGACAATGTTGAACGCTCCGGTCAAAATTCAACATTGACTATATCTGTGCCGAGAAGTGATGTTCGGCTTTTTGACAGCGTAAATATAACCGTTGAAAACGGCAGTGTTGAGATAGCTGATGCCATTGAGGAATTTTTGGCTGAAAATCTTACGATAACCGGGGATGTTGTGAGAGTAAGTGATGATAACATTGTGCGCTTCAGCCCGAACACCGACACTAATGCCGACACCAATGCCCAACAAAGACCAAACGGGTCATCAACTGATGAATTTGCCGGAACAGATATTGGCGAAAGCGTACCTGAGGTAAACGTAAATCATACACGGGCGGCTGATTTGATAGGTACGTGGGAAAGCACCGCAGTTTCATTCGCTACCATGGAATTCAGGCAGGATGGTATTGTGATTTCGAGGTTTGGTTACGAGCTTTCCCCACTCATCGGAGGAATAGAGGGGACTTGGTATGTTTCCGGAGATTTGCTCACAATTTCTAAAACTGCAACCGTATTCGGAATTACAAGCCAAGGAACCGGAACAGGCAGATTTGAGGTTACAGCAGACAATTTCAGGATGTACAACCAAGACGGAACATATCAAGATTGGATAAGGACCGACCGGTAAACCAAGGCGGATGCCGAACGGCAAACAAAAACCCCCGCTTTCCGAAAGAAAGAAAAACTGTTTCATGTGATAACCTTTGAAGCTGAAAAAGGCGACCTGCTCTCCCGAAAATTTCGAGAAAGCAGTCGCCTTTGCCGGCACAGCTCAAGCGTAATTTTTCAACACTCTCTTGTGCCGGAGTTTTATTATGTTTTTGCTTGTTTCATTTTTCTATCGCGAACGCACTTGAGAAGCCCGTGAAGGCGAGTCGGAAAACGCGCAGAAGCCCGCGATTTCCCGACTCGCCTTCACGGTTCTCAATGACGTTCGCTATAAGTAAACCGAAGTCCCGGGAACTTCGGGGGTGCGGGGCTTTCGCTCCGCGTTGCCGCCTCATATGAAAGGTGTGCACGTGGGCGTTTGCATTCGGTCGGCCGTGTCCGGATGCATCTGCCCGCTTTCATATGAATGCGGCGGGTGAAACGGTGTTGCGGGTGGTACGGTGAAGCATGGTGTTACATACAACCGTTATATAGCGGCTTCGGCACGGAGCGGTGCGGTCAGTTTCAGGGCGAACCCCTTCCTGAGTAATAAATCGCGTCTGAAATCATTTCGTGCATCGTCGAAAACCGGTCTGAAGCCGCCGGTTCTCGCCTCGCGCTCAATTGTTTCAGACTGCGATTATTACCTGATGGCAAACACGTCCTTTGGCATGGAAGCGACTGTGCGATTTCTCGGTTGCAGGGCAAGCATATTTCAACTCTCATACGATGATATCCGGAACCGTTCCGGGAATTTTTCCGGGGAATTTTCCCGGAATCGTTCTTGTTGATACAAACCATGATACGGGCATTTGATTTTGCAGCCCCCGGAACGGGTAAAACCACGGCGCACAGAATCAACAAGGGAGAATATCCCGCCGCGAACAACCGCGAAAAAGATTTCTCTTTTATGGCGCGAAATTCGCCGGAGGAAGTTGCCGCCACACTGTTTAAAAAAGCAAGCCGAAGGGTGCATCCCGACGGCTTGCTTTTTAAACACCTTCTCTACCCGCGCATTTCAATCATCCGTTGCCACAGCATCGACTCCGGCTTTTCATGCAACATGATGTACTGCATCTCAAAATCGCCGCTGCCGTAAAGATTAAAATACAAATTATCCTCGTGC
>WQVC01000032.1 GCA_009781765.1 Defluviitaleaceae bacterium
CTCTGTTCGCACAGGTACAAACAATCGTTTTTCACCGGTCGGGTCTTTTTTCAATGACGCATTTAATGCCGCCGTCCATTCAGCCTTGCAGTATGCGGATTTAAAATAATCCGGCGACAATACGGCAATAAAGCCTTCGCACTCCGTTAGGGCGTTGTCTATGTCCAACACAAAGTTACCGCCCGCTTGAAAATCCCATGCCTGAATACGGCAAGTGTAGCCTTCGCCCTCCAACACTGCGGCAATCCATGTCGCCCATTGCTCGTCGGCCTTGGTATAGCTGATAAAAAAATCGTCTTTACATGTGTCGCTCTTGTTTACTCCGCTCATTTGTATCGCCCCTTTGTCTTTCAATGACGTTTGCCGCGCAGAAGCCCGCGTTTCCCGCCCGCCTTCACGGTTCTCAAGGTCGTTCGCTACGGTTGTGCGAGAAGTCCGATGCGCCCCGAATTGCAAACCGCTATATTTTGGAAATTATATGTGCGATTATATGGCGTTTTCGGCAAAAAAACAAGAAGCACGACAAAAAAGGCGACCGGCTCTCCCGAAAATTTCAAGAAAGCGCGAACGCATTTGAAGAAGACGAACGCTCGCAATAGCGTCCGCTGTATGTAATCGGATGTTCCGATTTGGCTGCTTTGATTTTTATTTGATTTGCTTTTTTAAGTAAGTAACCGAAGTCCCGGGAGCTTCGGCGGGTTGCCGCGATACATAAAAGGTGTGCACATGGGCGTCAACGTTCGGTCGGCCGTGTCCGAACGGGTCTGCCCGCTTTCATATATTACGGCGGATGGTACAGGTGTTGCAGTGGTACGGGTGAAGCATTGGTGGTACATGGTGTTACTCGCAACCGTTATACAGCGGCTTCGGCACGGAGCGGTGCGGTCAGTTTCAGGGCGAACCCCTTCCTGAGTAATAAGTCGCGTCTGAAATCATTTCGCCCTTCGTCGAGAACCGGCCTGAAGCCGCCGGTTCTCGCCTCGCGCTCAATTGTTTCAGACTGCGATTATTACCTGATGGCAAACAACGTCCTTTGGCATGGAAGCGACTGCTTTGTTTCTCGGTTGCAACGCAAGTATAAATGAAATGTCATGCACAAATAACATGAACCGTTCCAGGAATTTTTCCTGGAATTTTTCCTGGAACTTTTCCCGGAACTTTTCCCGGTATCGTTCCGGGATTTATGTAGACCGAAAACATCAAAAAAACCGCGCGAAGCGCGGTTTTTTTAAGAAGGGGTCAAGGGGGCGAAGTCCCCTTGCAGGGGTTCGGGCATGACTCCCTGAGAAGCAGGGCGTCGCGAAGCGACGGGCCGCCCGGCCAGCGCACACAGTGCGCGAGAGGGGACGGAGTCCCCGAAAAAATATTTTCCCGGCGTTCAGTACACGTAGTGCGCGCTACGTCATTCGTATCGGCAGGCGAATCACAAAAACCGAGCCTTCTTCGGGCTTGGACGTTATGCGAATGCTGCCGTTGTGAAGCAAAACGGTTGAGCGCGAAATGGCAAGCCCGAGACCGGTGCCGCCGGTTCCGCGGTCGCGCATTTTGTCAACGCGATAGAAGCGGTTGAATATTTTGTCCTGCTCTTCTTCCGGAATTCCGATGCCGGTGTCTTGAATTGTAATGAAAGCGTTTTGATGGTCGGCGTTCACAACAACTTTGACTGTACCCCCGCCGGGGGTATATTTTATGCCGTTTTCGACGATATTTGAAATGGCGAGAACCAATTTTACTTCGTCGGCGTCGATTTGCACGGGGCGAATTTCTTCAAACAGAAGGACGACTTTTTTCTTCTCGGCAAGCGGCGCAAGACGTTTCAGAATGCTTTCGACAAGCGCGTTCAGGTCGGTCGGAGAGATGTTCATGGACAGCTCGCGCCGGTCAACCTTTACGAGAGCGAGCAGGTCGTTTGTGATGTTCACCATGCGGTCAACTTCGCTGTTAATGTCGTGCATAAATTCGCGAGAAACTTCCTCCGGCACGGAATTTTGCGACAAAATCGACTCGCTCAAAACTTTTATTGCGGTGAGGGGCGTTTTAAGTTCGTGCGATACGTTTGATACGAATTCTTCGCGAGTTTTTTCGACTTGTTCGAGTTTTTCGGTCATGTTGTTAAATGTGCGGGCAAGAATTGCGTACTCGTCGCGGGAAGTTACCGGAATGCGCAAGTTGAGCTGCCCGGCCGACATTCGTTGCACAACGCGAACAATTTGCCGAAGCGGCGCAATAATCCGATGCGACATTGCGAAAACGAGTACAAAAACAAGCAGCCCCACCGCGAGTGAGTACAAATAAAGCTGCGTACGAATTTCGGCGAGGGAGTTAAAAATATCGTCAACGTTTGCAATCAGCATAACCGCGCCGTTATGCCCGTTGGTTTCGTCGCGGGTGCTGACGGTTACGTACAAAACATTTTCGTCGCCGCGATGCAGGTAAGTAGTGTTTGTGCCGGAAAGCGCGGCAAAAACGTCGGGGCGCAAAAGGGTTCTGCCGATAAGCGAATCCAGTGCCGCCCAGTTTGAATCCTCAATTACCCGCGCGCGATAATCAATTACAACAATGCGCACATCCCATTCCGAGCTTCGTGTGCGAACCCGCGACTGAATATGGCGCGAATCAAAATTAAAGCGCGCCACAATATCGCTCATTATTGCGGCGCGCGGTTGAATTTCGCTGATTCTGTCGTTGATAAAATAATCCTGAATTGCCGACATAATCGTGAAATTAAAAATCAGCAGCGGCACTATGCTTAATGCAACGTAAGACAGTGCCAACCGCCAACGAATACTGTGATGCCAAGGTAATCTATCGGAAGTAATAACCGACACCCCATTTGGTGTAGAGATATTTCGGGTTTGAAGCGTCCGCTTCTATTTTTTCGCGAAGGCGACGCACATGAACGTCAACGGTGCGAACATCGCCGGTATTATCTGCGCCCCAAAGCCGCGCCAAAAGAGTTTCGCGAGTATAAACCTGCTCCACGTTGCTCATCAAAAATTCAAGCAGGTCGTATTCCTTCGCGGTTAAATAAATTTCCGTGCCGTGTACAAATACTCGCCGCGAAAGCGTATCAAGCTGCACGTCGCGCACAATAATCATCTGGGATTTCGTTTTGGGCTTTTCGCGGGCGGCGCGGCGCAAAATCGCTTTAATTCGCGCTTTAAGTTCGAGGATGTTAAACGGCTTGGTTATATAGTCGTCCGCGCCGTATTCGAGGCCCATGATTTTATCCATGTCGTCGCCTTTTGCCGTTACCATTACAACCGGCACCGCGCTGAACTCGCGAATTTGCCGGCAAACGTCCGTGCCTTCGATTTTCGGCAGCATTACGTCGAGGATGATTAAATCATATGCGGTTTCTCGCGCCATTTGCAAGGCTTCCTCGCCGTCGTGCGCCATATCGACTTTCATTCCGTCCTGTTCAAGGCTGAATTTTATGCCTTTCACTATATTTTTTTCGTCATCCACGACCAAAACAGTTGCCATTCATGCCACCCGACTTTCACCTGTTTGAAAGGAAGATTTTTTTTGAAAAAATTTCTCGCAGTTTTATTATACCTCGCAGCGTTTTATTTGTCCGGCATGTTTGTTTATTCCGATGCTTATGCCGAAATTCCGCCGCCGCCGCAAGTTTCGTCCGAGTCGGTTATTTTGATGGACGCTTCGACGGGGCTTGTTTTGTACGAAAACGACGCGCGAACTCAGCGATATCCCGCAAGTATTACCAAAATTATGACGGCTCTCGTTGTGCTTGAACATTCGTCGGATTTAACCGAGCGCGTCCGATTTTGCGACGATTCCGTATGGGGCATTCCGCGAAATTCCACTCACATTTACATGGACGTGGGCGAAACTTTGAGCGTTTACGAAGCCTTGCACGCCCTGATGCTTGCTTCCGCAAACGAAGTTTCCGTCGCGCTTGCAATTCACGTTGCGGGCAGCGTTGAAGAATTTGCCGACCTTATGAACCGTCGTGCCGCGCAAATCGGTGCGAATGACACGTTTTTTGTTAATCCGTCCGGATTGCCCGCTCGCGGACACGTTACAACCGCCTACGACATGGCGTTAATCATGCGGGAAGCGGCGAAAAATCCGGTGTTTCGCAACATTATTTCGCGCGCGCGATTTGATATTCCGCCAACGGAACGCCAACCGCAAACGCGGCATCTTTTGAACGATAATCAGCTTATTCGTCAGGGCGCGTTTTTTAACGAAAACGTTATCGGTGGAAAAACCGGCTGGACCACCCCCGCCGGACACACACTTGTTTCCTATGCATATCACGACGGTCGGCATTTAATTGCCGCCGTTTTACGCGCCGAAGGCAACGGCGCATTCATCGACACAAACGCGCTGTTCCGCTACGGATTCGCGCTGCCGATGGAATACGTTACGGTTTTCGATTCGTCGGCGTATTCGATTACGACCCCGGTTTTTCAGGAAATCGGCGGAAGCCCCGTGGAAATCGGGCGGGTTCTTTTGGCTGCCGACCGCGATTTGGCGTTCGAGCTGCCGCTCAACTGGTCGCATTATTGGTTGCGATACGAACTTTCCGCCCCGGAAACTCTTGCGCCGCCGGTTATGATTGGCGATATTTTGGGGCGCGTGAGCGTTTATGTGCAGGATGTTCGGGTGGACGAGGTTGAACTTACCGCACGTGATGCGGTTTTCGCCTACGTGCCGTCGGTTATCGAAGAAGATTTCGCGCCGACGGATGTTTATGAAATCCCCTACTTCGTGCCCGAGCCGCTTTTCACCGGCAGGCTCGCCTTTTTGAACAACGAATATATTTTAACCCTCGCCGTACCGCTCGCGATTTCCTGCGTAACGATGTTCATTTGCTTCATTATTCTCGCAACCCGACGCCGCCGACGCGCCCGAAGAATCTTTCGTGCGAGGCGGGCGAAGTTTTCGAGGTATCCGCATTATCAGTACAAGGATTAGCGCGCCAAGCGCGCATTGAACGCCGGGGACAAACGCCCGCATCGGCACATTCCCTCGAAGCCGAAAAAATTTCCGCGCACTTCGCTCACTGCGCCCGTTAAAAGCGGGGCAAAAACTTAAAATCGCGCGTTCGCGCGATTTTTGTTTTTTTTGCGTTGTGCGTTCCTCCCTTGACATTCGATACAAACACTCGTATACTGCCATTGTAGACAAATGACTACAATTCGGAGGTGCGTCTCTGTGGAAATAAAAAAATTACCCGATGCGGAGTTTAATATTATGAAAGTCGTGTGGGCGAACGAGCCGCCGATTACAACAAATATCATAATGCAACAGCACGGAAATAACGAAGGTTGGAAATTGCAAACGGCGATTTCTTTATTGCTTCGCCTTGTGGAACGCGGTTTTTTGCGTACCGAAAAAACCGGCAAGGAACGCACATATTTTCCGATGGTCAACAAAGAGGATTATTTGAAATTCGAAACCGGCAAATTTGTCAAACAATTTCACGATAACTCCGTTCTCAATTTCATCAACACCATGTACAACGATAAGGCATTAAACGACGACGACATTAACGAGCTGTTGGCGTGGGCAAAGGAGCGAAAGGGTTGATGACAAATTTCATTATTACGCTGTTTATTTGCTCGGCCGGAATGTCGGCAATTATTTTTTTGTACATGGCCGGTCTTCCGTTTTTGTCAAAATACTACTCTGAAAAACGGCTGTATTACACATGGTTGATTATCGTAATCGGGCTGATTATTCCGTTCAGGCCGCATTTTGATAATGCGCTCATTACCCGGGAAGTGCCGGTGTTTTCGGCGGAATCATCGACCGGTACAGCGCATTTCGTGACACCGTCATATTTTGCATCACATGAATCGGATTATTTATCCGCCGAACAATCCGCGGCGGCAAATCGCGAAATTCTCCCCCGCTTCGCCGCAATTCCGGGTGCAGAGAGTGCGACGAACGCTTTCGCGCGCCTCCCGCACGTTCGCGATATTTGGCAGATTGTTTTTGCGGTATGGTTGGTCGGTGCGGTGATATTTCTTGCGCATCACATAATTCGGCATTTGCGTTTTATGAACGTCGTGAATCGTTGGAGCGAAAAAATTACCGATGCGCAAATTTTATCAATGTACGAAAAAATTCGCGCGGAAATGGGCATAACAAGAAAAATTCCGCTTTATGCGTGTCCGTTCGGCAGCCCGATGGTAATCGGAATTATTAAGCCGCGAATATTTCTGCCCGCAGAAAATTTCGGCGACATTCATTTTATTTTGCGGCACGAACTCGTACATTACCGGCGAAAAGACCTCTTGTATAAATATCTGCTAATCGCGGCAACGGCAATGCATTGGTTTAATCCGCTCGTGTATCTTGCGGCAGAAAAAATTCACGCGCTGTGCGAAATATCTTGTGACGCCGAAGTTTTACAATGTGCCGATAAAAACACGCGCCAATCCTACATCGAAACATTGCTCGGCATTGTGAAATATCAATCGGGTTTGAAAACCGCGCTGTCAACAAATTTCGGCAAAGACGGCGTGAAAAATCGAATTTCCTCTGTGATGGACACTCGCAGAAAAAAAGCCGGGCAGGTTATTGCCGGCATTACTGTTTTTCTCACAATCGGCACGGGGTTCATTTTTGCGGCAACGCCCTCGGTTGAATGCTCGGCCGAATATGAAGAACTCCGGTCGGTCGGGTCGCTCGAAACCGCCGTTTTCCGTGAAGGCCTTACAATTATCTGCGATTCTCCGCTGTATGTAATTCGGCGCGAAACCGGAAATCTTTTAATGGCCGATATCACGCTCGCGTTTGCCGATTCGCAGAACGGAACAGCGGCGCAACCGCCGCGCATTCCGAACGTACCGTTTGAAGACGCCGTAAAAATCGCGGCAAATGAAATAAACCGGGAATTTAATTTCTGCATTAACGAAATGGTGGGTTACATGGGTTTTCTGGATGTATACACGCCGATTTGGAGCGGCGCGGTTATTTCGCAGGAATTAACAGCCCACTCCGACGGCGATGAATTATTCACCTTTGTAGTTGATGCCGTTACCGGCATTGTGCTTTCTGTAATGATGAATACCGAGGAATCGCCGTTTTTAGGCTGAACCCAAAACATAAGGAGAGAAAAAACATGACTGAAAAAATTATTTTTGCACGCGCTGAGCGCGCATTGAACGCCGGGGACATGTGCAACTTGCCGCACGTTCCCTCGAAGCCGGGTGCAGTTTATCGTGCAATCAAGAAAGGCCTGGCATTGGCAGGTGTGCTGTTCATTGCAGCGGCAGCAACTGCGTGTGCAAACGAAATCGCGCCCGATTCTTCCTACGGCGCGCCGCCCGCAATCGAGGATTCAACCTCTGCGCCCCCTCACGATAACCGCCCGTCAAACGAACAAACCCCGGACACACAAGTCGCCGACAACGAAGAAAACGCATCGTCGCGCATTATCCGGGAAATTATCGCCGTCGAACGCGATACCGATGCAAGCGCACGTTTCGTCGCTCGCGTTGTAAGCGAAACTCTCGTTGATACCGGGTTCGGCATGACCGGCGATTTCGGCGGCGCGATTTTGCTCTTTGAGCTTGAAAACATTTCCGAAAACGCGGCAACCATTGACATCTCAGCAGTAATCCGCCGAGAACACGGAAGCTCCGCAGACCTGATTGACCAAAACGTTCACTTCGAACCCGGTGCGGTGCGGCAGTTCGCCCATTCTTTCGGCGAATACGCTTATTCCGACGCATCCCGGCTGTTCATTGAATATTGGATGTCATCGACGACGCAAGGTCTCGGCGCATCATCGCCGGAAGTGCAATCCCCTAATGCTGCCTCGCCGCAACCCGCCGAAAATAACGTACCGCCGGCAAGCGACGCACAATTTCAAACCCCGCCGCTTGTTGCAAATAACGAACAATCGGCGAATGATAACCGGCATCCGTTTGCGAGCGCGTTATCCGAATTTTTCGTAAATCCGGCACCGGTACCGGATTGGGCATTGCCTGCGCCGGAACACACGGTCACAATGCCGTTCAGCACTCATGCCGTTTTGGTGGACGTTGACGGCAACGGCACACAGGGCATGTTGGCATCAAAATGGACTGCCGATGTTCAAAGGTATATCCCCCACTCTTCTGCCGAATCAATTTTGGTGCAACGATTATTTTTGCTTTCGAATAATCAAACTCGCCCGATAGCTCTTGAAAATACAGCGATAACTCCGGCGGGGCGTTTAATTACAATGAGCGGCGTCGATGGACAGGGCATTTCGATGAGCGCGTACACATTGCTCGGCTTCAACAACGGTCAACTTACCCCCGTCAAATCCGTTATGCGCACAGCGTACGGACATTGGGAATATCACGGCACGGAAACATGGGTATCATCGGGCGCGGGTGACAGCTATGCCGTGAATTATCACAGCGGCGAATTTTGGAACAGAAATTTCGAACAAGACCAACCGCTCACCAATGCAGAATTTCATCAGCTTATGACGCAGTACGGCTTGCATGGTGCAAGCCGGTTTATATGGGAATTGCCGGACGAAACCGGCCGCATTTTAGCGATGCGCTTAAATTAAGGAGGAATAAAAATGCGAAACAAAATCTGCACAGTGTTGTTCGTGATTGCGATGGCGGCGGGGCTTGCTGCCTGCGGCGGAGAAACTGAAACTTTACCCGCCGATTTGCCCGCCGAAAAAATTCAAATCGACGTCGCAACGGACGAATTTTTAAATACGTTCGACAATCTCTATCGTGCAAACATACGTGTGCCGGAGCAGGATGAAGGCGAAACGCTTGTTATATGGGCAAATTTCCCGCTGTTTAATTTTAATGTGACGGCGTTGTTTCTCGATTGGCCGGACGGCAGCGACGAACCGGGCTTCCGCGCCACCGACAGTTTCGGTTCGGTGCATGTGTTGTTGCCGGGTGAAGCCTTTGTCATCGAAAATTATGTCGGAGCGGGCACATTTCCGAGTCGCGGCATCAGCTTTACGGACGAAAACGGCGAAAATGCGAGAGTTTTCTTTTTTCAGCAAAATCAAGCCTATCCCGAATACGGCGGTCGATGGATTATCCGGGAAATTGAAGCAGACCTCCTCGTTTGGGGGAGTGCCTCTTTCGGTTCTGTCGGTACACCGATGCCGTTCGAGCCGTTCGACGGCGACTACGCCATTGTCGTCAACGGAGCGGGCTTTGACGGTTACACCTACACAATACCCGGCGCACAGCACCCTACGCATGTATCGTTCGGGGTGATTCACGCGCTCGGACTCAGCGATATTTCCGGGGGCAGCCAAATTTCGTTGCAATATAACGGCGAAGGAATCGGCGTTGCGCTCAGCGTGGTTAATTATCTTGCTTTCGGCGACGACAGGGTTCCGGTAGGAATTAACGATACGTTTATGGCGGATGACGGTTGGTTCACCGTGCATATCCCCGTTTCGCTGCTCCGCCACTTGGGCTTTGATGTGCATTTCGAGGGCGAGCGCGTTCATATCTCGGGGCAGCTTGATGTTGCCGTAAATCCGCATCCGTTGGCCGTAGCGTTAGAACATTTTATTCACGTCGCCGCCGGCGAAACCCGCGCACATGTTGTTAATATCGGGGGCAATGTCGGAGTGCTTGCAATTGAAATTATTGACGGCTTTGCGGAAGCGACGTTGTTTACGCTTGCTCTGAGCGAGGTTTCTTCATATGAAATCGGAAGCATTGAGGGCTTTCCGTTTTCGGTGGGCGTTACAACGGACGGTTGGGGCAGCTTGGTGAAACTGACCGGCGACGGCGGAAATCGGTCGTACACCATGTTTACGGTTACAACCGACCCCACCACGATACGAGAAGAAATAATCCCGAGTTTCACCATTTATGCCGAACGCCGGGACGACGGAAGCATAAATTACTACCGCTTCAACGGCGGGTGGCTCGAAGGCATTGAAGGCGGACGTCATCCCGTAACCGAAGAAGAATTTTACGAAATTCGCCGGAGCATGGGCGACGACATAATTTCTTGGCGCGACCTGACGTTTGATTCTACGGAATCAATTTTGCAATGGGTAAGCACGATATGGTAATGCGAATTCAAAGGAGATGATTACATGAACGACACGTTTACAAAAAAATTTATGGCTGACGAAAAAAATCTCGAATTTTTAAACGCCACCATGTGGGGGCCGAACGGCATTCGACAAGCCGAAGAATTGGCGTCGCATTTCACAATCACGAAGGACATGAAAATTCTTGATTTGGGCTGCGGGATGGGTTTGTCGGCGGTGTATTTGGCGCAGGAATACGGCGCGGAGGTTTTCGCCACAGATTTATTCGCCGACCCGACGGTTAATCACGAAAAATTTCAATCGTTGGGTGTTGCGGATAAAATTATTCCGATGATTCTCGACGCAACACAGCCGATGCCGTTTGCCGAGCGTTATTTCGATGTGATTTTTTCGGTGGGCGCATACAATGTGTTCGGCGACAACGAAGAAATGTTGCCGAAACTCGTCCCGTATGTAAAAAAAGGCGGCTTTATTGCAGTTGCATTTCCCGGATTAAAATACGAGTTCGGCAACAACGTTCCGAAGGAAATGCAACCGTTTTGGACCGACCCCGAAGTTGCGAGAAGTGTTCGCGGTATCGAATGGTGGAAGGAATTGTTCGGCAAGGCAGGAGAAATCATAAATCTCAGCGAAATGGCTTGCCACGACATCGCTTGGGACGAATATATCGCAAGCATCGACCCGAACGGCGACGACAACCGGACTTTAGACATGAAGGCGGTCGAAGCCGGGAAATATTTCAATACAATTCAGTTGGTAATGCGGGTTATGTAACGTCGGCTGCTGATTCTCAGGGGCTTCGCCCCCGAACCCCCACCCGCTTTTTTAAAAAAGCGGGGCAAAAATTATATCGCGGTTTGCGCTTCGGTACGTAAAATTTGCTATGCATTGTAAACGGTGCGCTCAATGTCGTTTTCGGGAAAGACACCCGAAAACAACCGGTCGCGCACCACAATGCATGTACGCAAATTTTACGCACGTTTTGGCAAACCGCAATAAAAAATCGCGCGAAGCGCGATTTTTAAGAAAGTTTTTGTCAAACTTTTTTCAAAAAGTTTGCAGGGTGTGGGACGGAGTCCCACGGTTTCAACCAGGACATATGCTTGACTCACTACCGCAAAAAAAGCCGAATAATTTTTATTAAAATTCGCACAGGAAGCGGCTCGAACCTTCGGGCTGCTTTTTTTATTTCGGCGGCAACGGAAATTCCCTGCGGGCAAACTTTTTCGCATTTTCCGCAAGAGTTGCAAGAGTGTCCGGAAATCGGGTTGCGGCTCATTATTCCCATACCGGTTGCGTACATCATCATGCCGCTGAACCAACCTTGCGAATAGGACGCATTGTATGCGGAAAGCCGCGCGGGAATATCAATGCCTTTCGGGCACGGCAAGCAATAATTGCAGCCCGTGCATTTCACGCGGAAGGATTTTCTGAAATGCTCAATAACTTTGTCGTAAATCCCCAAATCAGCATCGGAAAGGGGCGCGAATTCCGAGGCGGCGCGTATGTTTGCGGCGGTTTGGGCGGTGTTTGTCATGCCGCTTAAAACGCACGTGACTTCGTCGTGATTCCACACCCAGCCCAACGCCCAATCGGCGGCGGTTTTCAGCGGATTTGCGTTGCGAAACGGCTCGCTTGCCTTGGGCGTAAGGTTCGCCAATTTTCCGCCCAACAACGGTTCCATTACAAATACGCTCAACTTTTTTTCCGCCGCGGCCATAAGTCCGCGCTTGCCCGCCTGATAATTTTCGTCGTAATAATTGTACTGAATCATGCAAAATTCCCACGGATATGCGTCCAATAATCGCGGAAATTCCTCGCCCGAACCGTGATACGAAAATCCGACGTGCCGAATTTGCCCGGACGCTTTTTTTTCAGCAAGCCACTCGACAACACCCAAATCAACAACCATTTGCCACTGTTCGAAATTCGAAATACTGTGCATAAAGTAGTAGTCGATGTAGTCCGTTTGTAATCGCGAAAGCTGCGTCAAAAATAAACGCTCGAAGTGTTCGCGCTTTTTGCACATCGAAATCGGCAGCTTTGTGCTGACAAAAACCCTGTCGCGCTTGCCGGATTTTTTCAAAATCATACCAAGCGTCCGTTCGCTGTTGGGGTAAATGTACGCCGTGTCGAAAAAATTCACCCCGCCGTCAATCGCCGCAAGAACCATTCGTTCTGCCTCGCTGCCGATTTGCGGAAATCGCATACAGCCGAAGCCGAGCGCAGACAATTTGTTCCCGGATGCTTTACATATTCGATATTGCATGGGACGCCTCCTTTTGTGCGAACACTAACGCATATGCCGGCGGAATATTGCGAAATTCGCGCCGAATTTCAATCAAATCGAGATATTCGGCAAAAATTTTCTTCTTGAGCAGAGTATATTGAAATGTAACAAACCGTCCGTTCGGGTGCAAAAATTTGCGCGTTTCCGACAAAATGTTTTGCGAAATTTCATGCGGCAGACTTGCAAACGGCAAGCCGGAAACTATGCAATCGGCGCGGGAGAAGCCGTGCGCGGCAAGATGTTCGCCTATATTTTCGGCAGAATCCAAATAAACGAACACATTTTCCTCGACGGAAAATTCCTTTTGAAGCATCTCAAAAAAATTCTCATTGCGCTCAATCAGAATAATTTTTGCGGATTCCTTCCTCCGGCGCAGAATTTCCCGCGTAAAAACGCCCGTACCGGGGCCGTATTCGACAATACAATTTGCAGCATCGAAGTCGATATTTGCCATCATTTTTCGTGCCAAAAACCGCGAACTCGGCAAAATCGCACCCGTTGTGCGCGGTTTTAAAAAATATTGCAAAACAAAGGATATATTTGCCATATAATTCCTCCCTGCAAAGAATAGCGCGAATTTTCGCGGCGGTCAAATCCTATTGGTAGCCGGTCAGCTACCAAATAGGATTTAAAAATTTTTTTGCGAGAGCTTCGTTTGCGATTTTAAAAATCTTGAGGGCTCCGCCCTCAAGCTCCCGCAAGGGGACCGCGTCCCCTTGACCCCTTCATTAAAATCGCGCATTCGCGCGATTTTGGATTTTTTGTCGAACTTTTTTTAAAAAGTTCGCAGGGTTCGGGACGGAGTCCCGAGGTCTTATTAAAAAACAGGGTTCGGGATGAAGTCCCGAGGTCTTATTAAAAAAATTGACGCACCACGCCGCGTTGCTTATAATGTGAGGAAATGCAGGAGGGGCGCAAAATGATTTTATCGGGCAGAAAAATTCGTGCCGCAATCGGCAAAGAAATTGTTATCGAACCGTTCAGCGAGAAAAATCTCAATCCGAACAGTTACAATTTAACCCTGCATAACGAACTTATGGTCTATAATGAAAAAGTCCTCGACATGAAAAAAGAAAATACCGTGCGCACAATCAGTATCCCCGAGGAAGGATATCTTCTCATGCCGGGTACGCTGTATCTCGGGCGGACGGCGGAATATACCGAAACCGACAAATTTGTGCCGATGCTCGAAGGACGGTCGAGCGTGGGACGCTTGGGCGTTTTTGTTCATGTTTGCGCCGGCTTCGGCGACGTCGGATTCAAAGGCTTCTGGACGCTTGAAATCCATTGCGTTCAGCCGGTTCGAATTTACGCAGGCGTTAAAATTTGCCAAATCTATTATCACACAATCGAGGGTGAATACGATGCGTATATTTCGGGAAAATATCAATGTAACACAGGCATCCAACCCAGCTTATTATTTAAAGATTTCGAAGGGAATTGACAACCTTGACATATGACGAAAAAGCAATCGAAGAACTTGATATCCCGGTAGAAAAGGTCGGTTTTTTTCATCGTATCGGTCGCTTTTTCAAGCGGCTTGTCGGTGTGCAAAGCAAAGAGCCGGTGGAAGTATCGGGCATCGAGGCGTATTCGAAATTCAAGCATTTTTACTACGAGCTTGACAAAACCGACCCGGAATATTTATCGGTTCGTCACGCTGCGACGCTGTGCGATGACGCGCTTCGTGTTGCAACGCAGCGGCTTAAAGTCAGCAAGCGGCTGAGTATTCTTACGCAACAACTGGGCGAGCTTGACGCCTTCATAAAACTTTCCGAGGAAGAAATTTTAAATTTGAAGCGAATGCTCGAGCGTTTTGTTGCACTTGCAAGCGAGCGCAGTATTTTGCTTGAAAAACTCACTGATTACGACGCTTCGCTTGTAACAATGGAGCCGCTTGCCGAAGATGCGCGCGCGGCAATTCCGCAAATCAAGGATGCCGAAAAGCATCAACGCGCCCTGCGTATGGACATCGGCTACCTCACGGGCGAAAAAGAGGAGCTTATTTTCGAACGCGCCGATATGGAGCGGAACATCGGGTTTATTCGCAAACTTACGCTGATTACGATTGGGGTTTTCGGTGCAATCGCGCTGCTGCTCGTGATATTGCAGCTCGCCGACGTAATGGAAATTATATTTCCGGCGTTTTTTCTTGTCGTGTTGGCGATGGTGCTTGTGGCTACGGTACACGTTTTCAGGCTTCGCGTTAAGCGCGAAATGAAGCTGAATTCAAAAAAGCAACAGCGCGCAATTGAGCTACTGAACAAAAAAAGCGTTGTTTATGCGTACTACACAAATTTTTTGCGATTTTGCTATAATAAGTACAAGGCGACAAATGCGCGTACGCTGGAAAGCAATTTGAACGACTTGGAAAGTTACAGGCATTTGGCGAATCGCATCGACACGGTGCGAACCTTGATGTACGAAACGGAAACCGGAATCGAGCTTTTCCTGCGCGAGAAAAAGTTGGGTACGGTGCGCTCAACGGTTGAAGGTTTTGCGCGAACAATCAATCTTGAAGATAAACGCCGCCGGTTCAACGAAATCGACGGCGAAAAAACAGTGTCGGAAAAGGGTCTGCTTGAACTCGACAAACGTCACGAAGAAATTTGGGATACGCTGCAAAAGTTACAAGGCACGGACACGTCCGGCACAATATCCGGAGTAATTGAGGCGTATATGGACGAAGCGCAAAAGCTGTTCACCGCGCATCATAAAGAAGAAGAAGCAACGGAAGAACGCCCGATTTGGAAGCTGTTCGAGCTGTTTGCCGAAGGCGAAGAGGGCTTGAGCAAAATTGCCGAAGGCGTTGTAAGCGACATTGCCGCCGGAGAAATAATCGAAGAGGATGAGAACATTGCAGACGACATATGATAAAAATCGCGAAAAGGAAATCTATGCCCGTTGGGAAGCCGCCGGGTATTTTCGTGCGGATGCAACGTCCGGCAAACCGCCGTATACAATCGTAATTCCGCCGCCGAACATCACGGCAAAATTGCATATGGGTCACGCGCTTAACAACACGATTCAGGATATTCTGATACGCTTCAAGCGGATGCAGGGTTTTGAGGCATTGTGGATGCCCGGCACCGACCATGCCGCAATTGCAACGGAAGTTCTTGTGATTAAAGCGTTGGCGGCGCAGGGCATAACAAAGGAGCAGCTCGGGCGCGAAGGATTTTTGGAAAAATTGTGGGAATGGAACGAGCTTTACGGCGGCACGATTATTTCGCAGCTTAAAAGTTTGGGCTTCTCGTGCGATTGGGAACGCACCCGCTTCACCATGGACGAAGGGCTGAGCGACGCGGTGCTTGAAGTTTTCGTGCGTCTTTATAATGAAGGGAAAATTTATCGCGGCGAGCGTCTTGTAAATTGGTGCGTAAAATGCGGCACGTCGATTTCTGACGCGGAAGTCGAACACGACGAGCGCGAGGATTTAATTTATCATTTCAAATATGCGGTTGCGGGGACGGATGAATTTATTTCATTCGCAACAACGCGACCGGAAACAATGCTCGGGGATACGGCTGTTGCCGTCGCGCCCGGCGATGAACGATATGCAGGGCTTGTGGGCAAATTTGCGAGAGTTCCTTTCGGCGACGGGCGCGAAATCCCGATTATCGCCGACGAATACGTTGACCCGGAGTTCGGAACGGGCGTTGTGAAAATAACCCCCGCCCACGACCCGAACGATTTCGAAGTGGGAGTTCGGCATAATCTGCCGCGCATAAATATTTTGCACGACGACGGCGTTGTGAACGAAAACGGCGGCGAATACGCAGGTTTAACCCGCGAAGAAGCCCGCAAAAAAATCACGGAAGATATGAAGCAACGCGGGCTTTTCGTCAAAACCGAGCCGCTTAAACATTCCGTCGGCGGGCACGACCGCTGCGGCACAATTGTCGAGCCGCTTATGAAATTGCAATGGTTCGTGAAAATGGAAGAGCTTGCGAAGCCGGCAATTGATGCGTATGAAAGCGGTAAATTGAAATTCAACCGCGAGCGTTTCGCAAAAATTTACATGAACTGGCTGAACAATATTCGCGACTGGTGCATCTCGCGGCAGCTTTGGTGGGGGCATCGCATTCCCGCATATTATTGCGATTGCGCGCACATAACCGTGTCAAAAATCGCGCCGGACGCTTGCGAAAAATGCGGCGGCAAAAATCTCACACAAGACCCCGACGTTTTGGACACGTGGTTTTCGTCCGCGTTGTGGCCGTTTTCGACCCTCGGTTGGCCGGAAAAAACGCCCGAACTCGAAAAATTCTACCCGACGGACGTCCTCGTTACCGACAGGGGAATTATTTTCAATTGGGTTGTGCGAATGGTTTTTTCCGGGGAGAAATTCATGGGCGAAACGCCGTTCAAAGATGTTTTCATTCACGGCACTGTTCTCGACGAGCAGGGTCGCAAGATGTCAAAATCCCTCGGCAACGGCATCGACCCGCTTGAAATTATTGAGGAGTTCGGCGCGGATGTGTTGCGCCTGATGCTTGTTTCCGGCACCGCGCTCGACAACGACATGCGCTTTCTTCGCGAACGCCTTGAACCCACGCGAAATTTTTTGAATAAATTATGGAACGCAACCCGCTTCGTAATAATGAACGCGCCCGGCGCGCAGCGGATGCCGGGGGCAAGTGACGAAAGCGGTGCGGCGTCCGAAAGTCCGGTTTCCGAAAATTCGGCGGCGGTTGAAATCGAAGATGCATGGATTCTTTCGCGTTGCCGGCAGGTAACAATCGAAACCACGGAAAAGCTCGAATCCCACGAGCTTGGTCATGCGGCGCAAAAAGTTGTGGATTTTATTTGGGACGAATTTTGCGACTGGTATGTCGAAATAATCAAGCCGCGTTTGTACGCAACGCGCAACGCGCAGGGCGACCGGCAATCGGCGGAGGCGCAAGCGTCTTCCCCGGTGCAGGAAGCAAAACATGCCGCTGAACTTTCCCGCGAACGTGCGCAAAAAACCATGTTCGCCGTACTTAATGCCGCGATTAAACTTTTGCATCCGTTCACGCCGTTCATAACGGAAGATTTGCACATCGCGCTTGCGGAAGCGCAGGGCAAGCGGGCGGAAACCGTTATGCTTTCGGATTGGCCGGCTTTCGGCGACGAATTTAACAATCCCGCCGCCGAAAAGCAAATCGAGCGCGTGAAAGAAGTTGTGCGCGGAATTCGTGCCGTTCGCACGGAAAAACAAGTGCCGCCGTCGCAAAAAATCGGCGTCTTGATTCTGCCGGAAAATAACGAAACCGGCGAAATTTTTGAAAATTTACGCGCCGCCGTTGCGCAAATGGCCGGCGCGAAAGAAGTGCTTATTCTTGCGCCGGGGGCGACGCCTCCCGAAAACGCAGTTTCGTTGGTTGTCGCTCGGGCGACGATTTATTTCGATTCTCTCGTTGACGCGGAAAAAGAAGCCGCGCGCGTCGCAAAAGAACGCAAAAAACTCGAACAGGAAATCGCCCGCATCGACGCAAAGCTCGCAAACGAGGGCTTTCTTGCAAAAGCTCCCGCCGCGCTTGTTGACGCCGAACGCCAAAAACGCGAGGAATTTTCCGCAATGCTTGCAAAAATCGAAGGCGCGTCGTAAATGGCAAGCCTGGTTTTGGCTGAAAAACCCTCCGTTGCGCGTTCAATCGGGGCGGTTGTCGGAGCGAAATCGAAAAAGGACGGCTTTTACGAAGGCGGCGGATACATCGTAACGTGGTGCATCGGGCATCTTTTGGGGCTTGCGCCGCCCGACGCCTACGACGAAAAATATGCAAAATGGCGCATCGAAGATTTGCCGATTTTGCCCGAAGTTTACAAACAAATTCCGAACGTCAAAACAAAAAAGCAGCTGAAAATTATCAGGGACTTGCTTAAACGCTCCGATGTCGATGAGGTCATAAATGCCTGCGACTCGGGGCGCGAAGGCGAGTTAATTTTTCGACTTGTTTACGAGTTTTGCAAATGCAAAAAGCCGCTGAAACGTCTGTGGATTTCGTCGCTCGAAAATTCGGCGATTGCCGACGGCTTTAAAAATTTGCGTGCCGGCAGCGATTACGACAATCTGCATCAGGCCGCGCTTTGCCGACAAAACGCTGACTGGGCTGTGGGTATGAATTATTCACGGCTTTTTTCGTGCCTGTATAACGGAAATTTGAGCATCGGGCGGGTGCAAACCCCTACCCTCGCGATGATTGTTGCGCGCGAGCTGAAAATAAAAAATTTCGTGAAGGAAGCGTTTTACATAGTCGAAATCGCCGGTGACGGGCTTGTTGCCGCGCGGGAAAAATTGAGCGACAAGGCGTTGGCGGAGCAAATTCGCGAAAAATGCGACGGCAAAATCGCCACAATTATCTCCGTAAAAAAGCAGGAAAAATCCGAAGCCCCGCAAAAACTCTACGATTTAACAACGCTTCAGCGCGATGCAAACCGGCTTTTCGGGTTCACCGCGGCCGCAACTTTAAAAGCCGCGCAAAATTTGTACGAAAAAAAGCTGATTACATATCCGCGCACCGACAGCCGCTTTATCACAAGCGATATGGCGGGCGGGATTCCGGCGTTGTTGCGGTCGATGCCGGAGGTTCTGCCGTTTCCGGTGCAGATTATTGACGAGCCGAACATCAAGCGCGTCGTGAAAAATGCCGGCGTCACCGACCATCACGCGATTATTCCCACGCCGACTTCGTGCAAAGCAAACATCGGCGCGCTGCCCGCTGATGAGAGGAACATTTTGTTCATGGTGTGTATGCGGCTTGTTTCGGCGACCGCCGAAAAGCACGTGTACAACGAAACGATTATCACCGTCGAATGCGAGGGCGAAATTTTTGTCGCGCGGGGCAAGGTCATAAAAAACGATGGTTGGAAGGGCATCGAACGCGCTTTTGCACAGCATTGCGGCAAGCGCAAGCCCCCGGAAGAAGCCCCTCCCCTGCCCGACATGGTTGAGGGGCAGCAGTTCACGGCAGAAGCCTCGATGCGCGAGGGATTCACAAAGCCGCCGCCGCATTTTACGGAGGATTTGCTTCTCAAGGCGATGGAAACCGCCGGGGTTGAAAACATGCCGGACGATATGGAACGCAAGGGCATCGGTACGCCGGCAACCCGCGCCGACTGCATCGAAAAACTGCTTTTGCGCGAGTATGTGCTTCGCGAGGAGAAAAAAATTTTGCCCACGGAAAAGGGCTTTGGTTTGATTGCCGTTTTGCCCGACAACGACCCCGTAAAATCGCCGCTTTTAACCGCCGAGTGGGAGCATATGCTGAAAAAAACCGAGGCGGGCGAGCTTGCGGCGGCGGAGTTTATGAAATCTGTGCGCGAATATGTAACGGCGGGGATTCAAAATAACGCGACCGCAAAAGAAGGCGGCGAAGCGTTAGCTTCGTTTGGCAGAGGCGGCAGAGGCGGAAAAAGCGGCAAAGGAAAATCCGGGGCGAAGTTTACCGTCACGGGCAAATGTCCTTGGTGCGCTGAAAGCGTTTTTGAAAATCGGGCGGCGTTTTCCTGCGGAAATCGCGACTGCACCTTTGTTATATGGAAAGACAACAAATACTACACGCCGCTGAAAAATAAAAACCTCACTGCCGAAAACGCAAAGTCGCTTTTGTCTGACGGTAAGGTTTTTATGAAGGGCTTGCTTGCCAAAGACGGCAAGAAAACATACGACGCGATGTTAATTTTAGCCGACTACACCGACGCAAACGGCAAGCGTTCGGTGCAGTTTCGGTTGTCGTTTGACGCACCTGCACCGAGCGCGTGATAAAAAATCGCGCATTGCGGGTATCGAGGACATATATGATGTGTGCTGTAAAGGGTGGAAATAATGCAGTTCGGACAACGTCGTCCCGGAAAATAAAGTTGTGGTAGAATGACTTTACCGGCTGAGTGGAAAAGCAAAAAGAGCGCACTTATGTACCACAAGTGGTATGTGCGTAAAATTTATATTAGTAGTGGGAGATTGACCATGAAAAATAAAATCATTATCATAACCGGTTGGTGCGCGTCAGGCAAATCGACGTTTGCGGATAGATTGGCGGAATCAATCAACATTCCAAACTTTTCAAAAGATAAGTTCAAAGAGTCAATGGCAGATGCGTTTACAGACGACAAAAAAACGCTGCAACAAAGAGGTAGCAATGCAGCTATGGGCGTATTTTTGCATATCGCCGAATGCCTGCTGAAAACAGACACAATGTGCATCCTCGAATCGGCATTTACGGCACAACAAATGGAAGGAATCAAAGTCTTAACCGAAAAGTATAATGCCGAGTGCTTAACATTCCAATTTGTCGGAGATGTGGATGTACTTACGGACAGATATTGGGATAGACAACAGAAAATCCATTGGTCACATCAATTCGATGAAATGGCAACGGACAAAGCCGCTTTCAAACAACAATATATCGACGGTCATGTTAATTCATGCAGGGGTGAAGCGGTGTTCGGGCAATCCATACGTGTTGACACCACCGACTATAACACCGTTGATTACGAAGCCTTGATAAAACAAGCAAAAATCTTCGTAGGGACGGATTGATGTCGTCCGCAAGCAATGTTACAAATATAAACATTCGGTTCGTCATTTCCACCCTTCACAGATAACGTCATATGAGCCTCACGTGTTCCCGGCGACAAATGAAATTATGATTGACACCCGGATTCCCGTGCCTTATCATGGGAAAAAAGGGAGGTGATGTCGTTGAAACGTATTCGCGCGGGCATTGTCGGGGGCGGATTTATAGGCAAACAGCATATAGAAGCGATTAGGCGCATACCTTCTGCCGACGTAGTTGCCGTCTGCGAACATACGAAGGAATCGGCAAAAGAAGTCGCCGACCTTATGGGGATTGAGTTTTTTTACGCCACGGTTGACGAAATGCTTGCGGCGCACCCCGATTTGGACGTGGTACACAACTGTGCGCCGAGCCATTTGCATTACGATGTGAGCAAAAAAGTGTTGGAGGCAGGAGTAAATGTTTTTTGCGAAAAACCGTTTACACTGTTTTCGCATGAATCGGAGGAATTGACCGCGCTTGCAAAAAGCAAGGGTCTTGTTGGCGGAGTGTCGTTCAATTATCGGCATAATGTCATGGTTGAGGAAATGAAGCAGCGCATTGCCAACGAAAGCATCGGTAAAGCGTTTTTTGTTTCGGCGGAATATTTGCAGGACTGGCTTCTTTTTAATACCGATTACAACTGGCGCGTGAACGTCGCATACGGCGGACATACTCGCGCCGTTTCCGACATCGGGTCGCATTGTTTTGACACAATTCAGTACATTCTCGGAGAAAAAATTGTTGCGGTCATAGCAAGCAGGCGCACGCTTCACGCAGAGCGAATCACGGAAAACGGTACGCCCGCACGTGTTGAAAATGAGGATGCCGCTATAATTCACGCGCGTTTTGAGTCGGGCGCAGAGGCACTTGTGCGCGTTTCGCAAATAACATGCGGCAGAAAAAATGATTTCCGCGTGATGGTTGAAGGTACAAAACAGTCGCTCGAATGGCATCAGGAAAAACCCGACCGTCTGAAAATCGGCAACCGCAACGAAGGCAATATCGAAATTTTTGCCGACCACACATATCTCACGGGTGCGGCAAAGTCCAAAATAAAATTGCCCGCCGGTCACGCCGTTGGTTGGGCGGATGCGTTTGCAAACAGCATAAATGCGTTTTATACCGCGCTTCGGGGCAGGGAAAGCAATTACACCTCATTTGAGGATGCACACCACATTATGAAAATCACCGACGCATGTGTAAAAAGCGACGAGCTTAATGCGTGGGTTGAAATTTAAAAAACAGGAGGAAACAAGATGAAAAAATTTTTACTTGCAGCAGCCCTCTCAGTTGTTGCATTGTTCGCTGTTGCTTGCGGCGGCGACAACGGCACAGCGGGAGGCGGAGGCGGATTTGAGGACTCCGAAATCGTAGTTGTAGTACCTGCGGCGGCGCAGGGCTGGATTGCCGCAGTTCACTTTTTTGCCGACATCAAAGGACAAGAGCTTCTTGATGAAGGTCTCGGCGGATTCCGCGTTTTGGCATCTCAAAACATAGCGGAGCAAGCAGGTCAGTTGGACGAACTCATCTCCCAAAACACCGACGTAATCGTGCTTTTCCCGCACTCCGACGAGCTTGATTTCGCGGCTCAAGCTGTAATCGACGCAAACATCCCGATGTTCGTGTTCAACCGTAACGTAAACGTTGACTTCAACAGCCGCCTTCTCGGTTCAAACTACTACATCGGCAGAAGAAGTGCGGAAACAATCGCTGATGTAATCGGCGGCGAAGGCATTGTTGCCTACATTTCCGTGCCTGCGGTCGGCTCTACAAACGTTGACCGTCTCACGCCTTTCCACGACGTCATGTCAACTTTCCCCGGCATTGAGCTTGTAACAATGACCACAACCGCAATTTCAATGGAAGAAGCATTAACCGTAACAACGGATATGCTTACCGCAAACCCCCACATCGATGCAATCTTCACAATTGACGACCAACTTTCCATGGGTGCGCTTCAAGCAATCCGCGAAGCAGGTCGCACAGATATTCGGGTAATGAACGGCGCGGGCGGAATGCAAGCCTACTTTGAGGAAATTATGAACGAGCAAGACATTTACCTCTTCACCGCAACGTTCTCCCCCACAATGATTATGGATACAATTGACCTTGCCGTTGAATACCTCCGCGGTCGCCGCGAGTTCCCCGAACTCACAATTATCCCCCCCGAAATCGTAACGCGCGACAACGCAAGCAATTTTATCGTTCCTAATTCACCCTGGTAAAAAATTTCTTTTAAGATTTCTTTTAAGGTCACGGGGCTTCGCCCCGCACCCCACCCGCTTTTTGAAAAAAGCGGGACAAAAACCAAAAAATCGCGCGATGCGCGATTTTTTTGAAAATGTTTTTCGGGGGGGGGGATTTTTCGTTCCCCCCGAAAAATCCTTTAAAAAAGAGGTGACAGCCATGGAATTTGCCGTTGAAATGAAGGGCATAAAAAAATCCTTCGACGAGAACTATGTTTTGAAGGAAGTAGATTTTGCCGTTGAAAAGGGCAGTATTCACGCATTGCTCGGCGAAAACGGGGCGGGCAAATCAACGCTGATGAACATCTTGGGCAACGTTCTCCGTAAGGACGACGGAAAAATTTTTATTTGCGGCGAGGAAGGCAATCCCAAGCTGATTGAAGAAAAAGTGGCGTTTATTCATCAGGAATTGTCGCTTGTAAATGACTTGAACATTTTTGAGAATTTGTATCTCGGCAAAGAAATCAGCAAAGGATTTTTGCTCGACACAAAAACGATGAGTGCGCGGGCAAAAGAAGTTTTCGGGCGCATGGGGGTTGACATTAACCCGTATACCATGGTTTCGGATTTAAACCCGTCGTATAAGCAGATGACGGAAATTGCGCGTGCGCTTTTAAAAAACGCGCAAATTATCATAATGGACGAGCCGACAACGTCGCTAACAGACGTTGAAACGGAGCTTATTTTTGGTGTAATGAAGGCTTTGCGCGCAGAGGGCATAAGCCTTATTTTTATTTCGCACAAACTGAATGAGGTTTTGCAGGTTTGTGACAGTTATACGGTTTTGCGCGACGGCGAGCTTGTTGCGTCCGGAAAGGTCGAGGACGGGCTTGAGGAGAAGGATTTAAGCACGCACATGGTAGGGTCGGAGGTCAACACCGAGGGGATTTATCGCCCGCGGGATGTTGGTCGGATTATTTTCGAGATTAAAAATATGTCAAAGGACAGAGAATATAAAAATGTAAGCCTTCATTTGAAAAAGGGCGAAATTTTGGGCGTTACGGGGCTTTTGGGCGACGGACGAACGGAGCTTTTCGCGTCGGTTTACGGTGTAAACGCGCCGTATGAAGGCAAGGTTATAATCGAGGGCAAGGAAGTAAAAATGAGCAGCGCGTCAACGGCGATGAAAAACAAGATTGCCTATGTGCCGAAAAACAGAAAAGAAAACGGCATCATATCCGACTTGAACATAAAAGAGAATTTAGTGCTGTCAATCATGCAAAAAATTTCGCAGGTCGGTTTTTTGAAAAATTCCGTGGTTGAGGGCATCACAAATGACTACAAAAGCAAGTTGGACATTAAACTCAGCAGTTTGAACAATATGATAACGTCGCTTTCGGGCGGCAATCAGCAAAAAGTTGTGCTTTCCAAGGCATTGTGTACGAAACCGAGCGTCGTGATTTTGGACAATCCGACGCAAGGGGTGGATGTCGGCGCGAAAATGGAAATTTATCGGCAAATTGTTTCGCTTGCGGAGCAGGGCTACAGTTTTATCATTCTCTCCAACGAAATTCCCGAACTGCAACGAACTTGTGACCGCGTGTATGTAATGTTTCAAGGGGAACTCCGCCGGGAATTTTCACGGGACGAAATGACGGAAGAAAATATTATGCTGATAGCAACAGGGGGTAAAATCTGATGACTTATGCAAAAAACTTCGTAAAAAATTTTAACTACAAGAAATTTTTGGTTGAAAACAGCGCGTTGGTTACTTTGGTTTTGTTGCTTATAATCGCAACGGCGATTCAGGGCAGCGCGTTTTTTAACATCAACAATTTTGTTAATATCCTGTTTAATAACGCGATTGTCGGAATAATCGCGCTCGGTATGACTATCATTATTATTGCCGGGGGAATCGACCTGTCGGTCGGGTCGGCGGCGGCATTAACGGGCTTGTTTACAATCACAACAATAAATCACACCGGAAGCATCACGCTCGGTGTTCTCGCGGCTTTCGCAACAGGTATATTTATGGGGCTGTTTAACGGCGTACTTGTTGCGCATTTTCGCGTTCCCGCGTTTATTGCGACCTTGGGTGCGATGCAGATTTTCCGCTCAATGTCCCTGTATTTTTGGGACGGCGGCGGCATTTCGCTCGGGCGAATCGGCGGCACTCCCATCGAACATGATGTTCTTTCGTTTCTGGCTTTCTCGAACACGCGGCTTTTTCAGGGCGACCTCTTGCAAAGGGGCTTGCCGCTTCCGATTTTTTACTGGATTGCGCTTACAATAATCATGGCGATTGTGTGCAAAAAAACCGCCCTCGGGCGGCATATTTACGCAATAGGCAGCAATGAACGCGCTGCAAATCTTTCCGCCGTTAAAGTAAAACGGGTGAAAATTTTTGTTTTTATGATTTCGGGCGCGTTAATGGCTTTTGCTGCTTTAGTTGAAGCCAGCCGTTTAGGCTCAATGAATGCCGCAACTTCCGGCGGGTTTTACGAGCTTCAGGCCATAGCGGCGGTTGTAATCGGCGGCACTGCCATGAGCGGAGGTCGCGGCAAACCCGTCGGCACTTTTTTCGGAATGTTGACATTGGGCGTGATAAATAACGTGATGAACCAAATGGGCTTGTCAAGTTTCCTCGTCGGCACGATTCAAGGCTCAATTGTTATTATCGCAGTGCTTTTCCAAATGACCATGTCGCGTAAAGAGAAGAAGTTTTAGCGCGTGTGCGTGTTTGCAGCTTCTTTAAAATTCCGCAAAAAAAACCATGCTCCGACAAACGTCGAAATCATGGTTTTTTTTTGCCCTTTTGCAGCGGCTTGCGATTCGGTACACAAACCGCTTTTCCGGAAATGGGGGGAGTTGAACCCCCGCGCCGGTTGCCCGACCTGCCGCATTTCGAGTGCGGTCCCTTCAGCCACTTGGGTACATTTCCATTGCGGCGATTATACCATAAATATTTTCGGCGCGTCTACAACTTCGCATTACACATGAACCTAATTTAAAAAATCGCGCTTTGCGCGATTTTTTGATAATTTTTGCCCCGCTTTTTTTAAAAAGCGGGTGGGGGTTCGGGGGCAAAGCCCCCGTAAGAATTACAATTTGAAATACGAAACCAACTGTTGAAGCATTTCGGCTTGCGAGTTAAGTTCCTGCGATGCCGCCGCTGCTTCTTCGGAAACCGCCGAATTGCTTTGCACAACCCGCGATATTTGCGAAAGGCCGTCGCTGATTTGCAAAATTGCTTCGGCTTGTTCATTTGATGCGGCGGATATGTCGCCTATAATTCCCGAAACTTCGGTCGAGCCGGAAACGATTTCATCCAACGATGTTGATGTTGACTGCACAATGCCGGACCCGGTTTCCACGCGGCTGATTGAATCTTGTATCAGTGCGGTTGTTTCGTTGGCGGCGTCTTGGCTGCGCCCTGCGAGAGTGCGCACTTCTCCGGCAACAACGGCAAAGCCCCGACCGTGTTCGCCGGGTTTGTTGGCTTACCATGTCGATGGTTGCGTTAAGTTCTTCCACAGAACTCGCCTGTTCCTGCGCGCCGTTTGCCAATTCAATTGCGCTCGTGGAAATTTGTTTTGCGCCCGACAACACTTGCTCGGATGCGGAATGAATTTCGGACATTGTTTTGTGCAACTGTTTCGAAATTTCGTTTATGGCGTTTGTAATTTCGGTAAAACTGCGCTCGGAAAATTTTGCCGCAATTGCGCTGTCGATGCTTTGCGTCAAATCGCCGTGCGCGATAGCGGTAAGAACATTTCGCATTTCCGCCAAATAGCCCGAAACAGCGTTAATGGTTTCGTTTGTTGATTGACCCAACGCCAAAAAGTCGCCGGCGTAATTACCCGTAATTTTTTTGTCGAAACCGCCCTTTGAAAGGCTCGCCATTACCTCGTTTATTTCGGCAAGCGGAGCATTAACAGACGCAGCTATGTCGTTAAGCCCCTGCATAATTTTCTGCCAGTCGCCCTTGTAGCTACCGGTATCAATTCGGAAATTTAAATCGCCTTTTTCCGTGGTCGCTTTAATCATCGCATTAAGTTCGACGCTCACATTTTTGAGGGTATCCGTGACCCTGTTCAGAACTTGGGGGATAACCGCCTTTTTGCCCGGCATATTACGGATTTCCGCATTAAAATCGCCGTCGCCTATTTGACCGATAATGCCCAACACCCCGACAATATCTTTTGTTTGGTCGTCAACAACAGCGTGTATCCCTTCAATCATTTCTCTGAAAGAATTTGTGTATTTGCCGGTGTCAACCCTGTACTCAAAATCGCCGACCACATTAAATTCATGTTCCATTTCGGACAAGTCGTTCACAATAGATTTTATGACACCGACAAGCCCGTAAACATCTTGCGTTAATTCGCCTATTTCATCTTTTGACACATTGGAATCAAAATTTATATTCATGTTGCCGACCGCCACTTGTTTAACAGTGTACGCCAAACCGGCAAGCGGTTTGCTTATCAATGTTGTGATATATACCGCCAAAATAATCGCCAGAAATACCGCAACAACCGAAACAATCGCAAGCACTGTTATTGTAGCAGCGGTTGCCGCATTAAGTTCGTCGCCGATAACGTACATTCGTGCAGCGGCGGCGGCGAATAAATAGCTGAACTGCTCATAAATCGCATTAAGTGCCGGAACCCCGTCCACAACAAGCTGATACGCTTCCGGTCCGTTTCCGGCGTGCGCTTCGGCAAACACCCTGTCTGCCGTGTTGGTGAAATATACGCTTAATGCGGCTTCAACCTGCGTTGATACGTAGGCGAGATGCGCGGCTCGTTCCGGAGTAAGGTCGGGGTCGGCATTAAGGTTCGCCCGATAGGAATTAAAATACGCAGCTATATTTGTCCGCCTTACGTTCATTTCATTTTGCCGCCCTGCAATTGCGGCATCGTCCCCGGCTTCATGCGCCACAGCAAACAGAATGCGCCTCATATCCATTATTTCATACCGCGCACGAAAAAGGTCGCGATATCTTTCGTTCGGGAATTCAAGCGCGTTTGACCAACCCGTATTCACCGTAGCAAGGTTAATAATTCCGAGCACAGCGACAACTATCGTTGCGATAAGTAAAAGACCAAACCCGAAAGACAGCTTTCCGCTTACTTTCATATTTCTTAAAAATGCCATTTTCATAGTCCCCCTTGTTTTTTTACGTCGTTTTACGTTTTTTTACAACGTACCGAGTATAGTGAAACAAGACAAAAACGGTCTTGTTTCATCCCCCAAGCACTCGCACTTTTGCTTGCGCAAAAGCACTCGTGTTGTGGGGTCGTCAAATTGAAATCGTCCTTTTCGCGCAAGCGCGAAAGACCGCTTTCAACTTGACTCACTGTAAAGCACAAAATAGCATGTTTTAACAATGTATGCAACAATCTCTTTACGCGGAACAATGAAACCCGCGGGGATTGGTTGCCGGGGTATGTGCGGTTTTTTGGGGCGTTGCCCGGGAAGCATGGGCGAGCAGTTCGCGAAGCGAACGACCAGCCCCCAAGCCCCCACCCGCTTTTTAAAAAAAGCGGGGCAAAAATTTGCAAAAAAATCGCGCGAATCAGCAGCAGTGAGCGAAGCGAACGTTTCCCGCTGCTCCGCGCGGTTTTTTGATGTTTTCGGGTTGCATGATTCCCGGAAAATTTCCAGGAAAAATTCCAGGAAAAATTCTCAGAACCGTTCCGGATATCACCGTAAGACGATAGGGATATACTTGCCCTGCAACCGAGAAATTACGCAGTCGCTTCCATGCCAAAGGACGTGTTTTGCCA
>WQVC01000033.1 GCA_009781765.1 Defluviitaleaceae bacterium
AAGCGTAACGGCGGCGAAATTTGAAACATTCGCCCAAGATTGGTTTAGAGATTATGCGGAATTGAAGCTGAAACGCCTTACGGTGGTAGGCTACCGCAGAATGGAAAAGCGTATGTATGCGGCATTTGGACATTTGCGCATAGATAAAATTTCACCGTTGGATATTCAACGCTATGTTTCCTCTCTTGTGGCTGATGGGCTGTCAACGGGCAACGTAAAAAACCATGTGCGGCTCGTATCTGTGATTATGAATTACGCAGTCAAAAAGCGCATACTGACATTTAACCCGTGCGTAACTGTTGACTACCCCGCCGCGCAAAAGGTTGAGCGTGATTATTATTCTCTCGAAGAAGCAAAGCAATTTCTTGAATTATTGCGGAATGAGGACGATAATAAAAAGCCGTTCGCGCTGTTCTTCACACTTGCGGCGTACATGGGCGCACGAAAAGGTGAGTTGTTAGGGCTTGAATGGAAAGACATTGATTTTAATAATGCTGTCATTTCCATAAACCGCGCCTACTACTACAGCCAACAAGATAAAGAGTGCTTCACAGACACGCCCAAGACTGCAACAAGCCGCAGAAGTTTGAAACTGCCCGTCCATGTAATGCAAACGCTCAAAGAGTACCGCGCATGGCAAGACCAACAACGCGAAATATGCGGCGGTTCATGGGTAGAGAATGACAGACTGTTTACAACGTGGAACGGTACGCCCATGCACCCGTCAACGCCGTATAACTATCTGTCGGCACTCTGCAAGCGCACAGGCATGAGGAAAGTAAACGTACATTCCTTTCGACACTTTAACGCTTCTGTGTTAATTAACAGCGGCGTGGACGTTGTGACGGTTCAAGCGGCATTGGGGCATAGCACCCCCGCCCCCCGCAACAACTCTTTCCATTTACTCGCACAGTTTCAGCAACGCACAGACCCGCGCTATGGAAGCCATAGCAAACGCGATTGACTTGTAATAACTCGCGGCGGCTTGCGGTAAGACCCGCCAAACATGGGTACAAAATAACGACCAAACAAAGACCAAAACATATAAAGTTAGAAAATTAAACGCCGCAAAACCCAATGTTTACAGGCTTTTGCGGCGGTGAGGGTATAAATTTAGTAACTGTTCAAAAAAATTTATGAGAACGCGGGGGAAAATCCTGCAAAAATTTAAAAGTCGGTTTCCGTTTTGCTTTTCGTAAAAACTTATCGGTAACCAACCGGCTACCGATAGGTTTTGACCAAAAAATTTTTTGTGGTACAATGCTCGGAGAAGCGGTGTTTTTTAAACACGGCTTCTAAAATTCTCGGAAAAGAGGGATACATACATGAAAAAGCAAGTAGTAACCCCCGAACGCATGGAACGGCTTAACGCATGTTTGGCGGCAAACAAGTCAAAAAAAGGCGGGCTTATGCCCGTTTTGAATGAAAGTCAAAAGATTTTCGGCTGTATTCCGGCGGAAATTCAGAAAGTTATTTCTAAAGAGCTGAACATTCCGCTTGCGGAAATTTACGGCGTTATTACGTTTTATCACCAGTTTTCGGTCGAGCCGAAAGGCGATTATATTATCAGCGTATGCATGGGAACAGCCTGCTACGTCAAAGACGCACAAAAACTCGTTGACGAAGTTACCGCCGAACTCGGCATTCATCACAACGAAACCACGCCGGATTACAAATTCACCCTTATGGCAACACGTTGCGTAGGTGCTTGCGGACTCGCGCCGGTTGTTATCGTGAACAATCGCGATTCCGGCGACGACGTTTACGGCCGCTTGACCGTTAAAGGCGGCGAAATGAAGGATATTATTTCAAAATATTAACTTTCGTTGGGGCAATGTCCCGAAAATCATTTTAATCATCACAAGGAGGCATTAACTTGACTGCATTGCAAAAATTCGAAAACATCAGAGAAATGACCACTGAAAATATGAAAGAACACCTGCAAATTCGCCTTGGCGGCAAGCCCTTTACCGGCAAGCGCGACGTGCTTATCTGTCAGGGAACGGGCTGCCTGTCCGCCGACGCCGAAAAAATCGAGGAAGCCTTTAACGCGGAGCTTGCAAAAAATAACCTCACCGACAGCGTAAACGTTGTGCGCACGGGTTGTTTCGGATATTGCCAAGTCGGGCCGATTGTTATTATCTACCCCGAAGGCGCGTTTTACAGCCGCGTTAAAATTGAGGATGTTCCCCGCATCGCAAAGGAACATCTTGTTGACGGCGTTCCCGCGAAAGACTTGCTTCTGCCCGAATCCGTCCACGAAGACGGCTCAATCGAGGACTTTTGGCACGTTCCGTTCTACGGCATCCAAAAGCGCATCGCGCTTCGCCTTTGCGGGCTTGTAAACCCCGAAAATATCACGGAATACATCGCCTTCGACGGCTACAAAGCACTGGGCAAAGCACTTTTCGAAATGAAACCCGAAGACATTATTAAGGAAGTCAAAGATTCCGGTCTGCGCGGGCGCGGCGGCGGCGGCTTCTCAACGGGCATGAAATGGGAGTTCGGATTCAAAGCGCAATCCGACCAAAAATATATCGTATGTAACGCCGACGAAGGCGACCCCGGCGCGTTCATGGACAGGTCGATTCTCGAAGGCGACCCGCACTCCATTATCGAAGCAATGACAATCGCGGCGTACGCAATCGGCGCGAATAAAGGCTTCGTGTACGTTCGCGCAGAATATCCCATCGCGGTAAATCGTCTGCAACTCGCCATCGACCAGGCGAAAGATTTCGGCGTGTTGGGGGAAAATATTTTCGACTCCGGCTTCGGCTTCGACCTTGAAATTCGCCTCGGCGCGGGCGCGTTCGTTTGCGGCGAAGAAACCGCTCTGTTAAACTCCATCGAAGGCAAGCGCGGTATGCCTAATCCGCGTCCGCCCTTCCCCGCCGTGAAAGGCCTGTGGGGCAAACCGACGATTATCAACAACGTTGAAACTTTCGCAAATATCCCGCAAATTATCTTAAACGGCGCGTCGTGGCTCGCGGCAATGGGAACGGAAAAATCCAAAGGCACGAAAGTTTTCGCGCTTGCCGGCAAAATCGAAAACGCCGGGCTTATCGAAGTTCCCATGGGAACAACAATTCGCGACATCGTATATGAAATCGGCGGCGGCATTCCGGGCGGAAAAGAGTTCAAAGCCGTACAAATCGGCGGTCCGTCCGGCGGCTGTTTAACTGCCGGCCAACTCGACGCCCCCATCGACTACGACAGCCTCTTGGATTTCGGCGCGATGATGGGTTCCGGCGGCCTTGTTGTCATGGACGAAGAAAACTGCATGGTTGATATCGCGAAATTCTTCCTCGAATTTACGGTGGACGAGTCCTGCGGAAAATGCCCGCCCTGCCGCGTGGGAACAAAGCGTATGCTTGAAACCCTCACCCGCATAACCGAAGGCAAAGGCGAACCGGAAGACCTCGACCGCCTGCAAGAGCTTGCAGTGAACATCAAAGCGTCGTCCCTTTGCGGGCTCGGACAAACCGCGCCGAACCCTGTCCTCTCGACCCTTCGCTACTTCAAAGACGAATACCTCGCCCACGTTAAAGATAAAAAATGTCCTGCCGGCGCATGTGTCGAGCTGTTGGAATTCCATATCGACGAATCCTGCAAAGGCTGCACAAAGTGCAAAAAAGTTTGCCCCACCGACGCAATCGTCGGAAACGTGCGCGAACTTCACGTCATCGACCAAGAAAAATGCGTAAAATGCGGCGCGTGCGTTCCCGCTTGCCCGTTTAAATCAATCATTAAAAGATAATTTTTTAATTCCGAATAAAATTCGCGGGGCTTCACCCCCAAAAAGTGCAAATAAAATTGAACATCCGAGAGGAGAACTTACATGGTAAAGGTAACTATTGATAATATCCCCGTGGAAGTTGAGGCAACTTCAACGATTCTCGATGCGGCACGCAAAGTCGGCATTGATATTCCGACGCTGTGTTATTTGAAAAAAACGAATGAAATCGGCGCGTGCCGCGTGTGCCAAGTTGAAGTGCAGGGCGCGAGAAGCCTTGCCGCCGCATGTGTTATGCCCGTGTTCGACGGAATGGTCGTTATGACGACGACAAAAAAAGTTCGGGACGCGCGTAAGGCGACGGTTGAACTGATTTTGTCTGCGCATAACCGCGACTGCCTGACTTGTTCGTCGAATAAAAATTGCGAATTGCAGACCGTTGCCGATGAGCTCGGTATTCGCGAAATCCCGTTCGAGGGCGAAAATGATTTCGGAATTATTGATGATTCGTCGCCGGCACTTGTTCGCGACCAAAGCAAGTGCATTTTGTGCGGACGCTGCGTGAACGTATGCAAAAAAGAACAGGCGTCGTCCATTTTGGATTTCACCGACAGAGGCATCGCGACGAAAGTTTCTCCGCTGTTTAACAAGAGTTTGACCGAAACACCCTGCATTTACTGCGGGCAGTGCGTAAGCGTTTGCCCCACCGCCGCGCTTCGCGAAAAAGATGACACCGACGCAGTTTGGGCGGCTCTCGAATGCCCCGATACCCACGTTGTTGTTCAAACCGCACCGGCGGTTCGCGCCGCATTGGGCGAGGAATTCGGCTTGCCCGCAGGTACGCGCGTTACCGGCAAAATGGTTACCGCGCTCAAACGCCTCGGCTTCGACAAGGTTTACGACACCAGCTTCGGCGCGGACGTGACCGTTATGGAAGAAGGCCACGAGCTTCTCGACCGCGTTAAAAACGGCGGTACGTTGCCGTTGATTACGTCCTGTTCGTCGGGTTGGGTGCGCTACTGCGAGTTCAATTATCCCGAATTTATCCCGAATTTATCCTCTTGCAAGTCGCCCATTCAGATGTTCGGCGCGCTTGTTAAGTCATATTATGCCGAAAAATCCGGCGTTGACCCGAAGAAAATTTTCGTTGTTGCGGTCGCGCCCTGCATTTCCAAAAAATCGGAAGCCGCCCGCCCGGAGCTTGAAGTTGACGGCTTGCGCGACGTTGACGCGGTGATTACAACCCGCGAACTTGCGAAAATGATTAAGTTGGCAAGCATCAAATTTACCGCGCTTCCCGACGAAAAATTCGACGGCGACTTTTTGGGCGAATCCGACGGCGCAGGCGTAATTTTCGGCACGACCGGCGGCGTTGCGGAAGCCGCTGTTCGCACAGTGTTCGATATTATTTGCGGCGGCGACAATCCTCCCGCGCAATGGAACGCGCTTCGCGGTCTTGCCGGCGTGAAAGAAGCCGACATCGGCATGAACGACGGCACATCGCTGAAAGTCGCCGTTGTTCACGGCACGGCAAACGCGGCCGCGCTTTTGGATAAAGTCAAAGCCGGCGAAGCAAAATACGATTTCATCGAAGTTATGGCTTGCGGCGGCGGCTGTGTTGCCGGCGGCGGACAGCCCAGAGTTTCTGCGGAAATCCGCAACAACCTCGACATTCGCGCCGAACGCGCAAAAGCCCTCTACGAAGAAGACGACGCTCGTTCCGTTCGCAAGTCGCACCAAAATCCGCAAATCAAAAAGCTCTACGACGACTACCTCGGCAAACCCAACGGCGACAAGGCTCACAAGCTGTTGCACACGAAATACGAAGCAAAAGAAGCGTATCCGATTTAGCAGCACCGCGCACTGCGAATGCCGGAGACATGCGCCGGCAGCGAAATATTCCCTCGAAGCCGTATAGCAACTTGGTTTTGCGTAGCCTCAAACTTCGTCGGAAAACGCGCTGAAGCCCGCGATTTTCCGCCTCGTTTTCGGACAACGCAAAATCAAATTGCTCTATTGGCTTTTCCTTCTCAAAAAAACGAGAGCAGCGCATGTCTGCTCTCGTTTTTTTATAGCAACTTGGTTTTGCGTAACCTCAAACTTCGTCGGAAAACGCGCTGAAGCCCGCGATTTTCCGCCTCGTTTTCGGACAACGCAAAATCAAATTGCTCTATTGCACAGGAAACTGCTCCGGCTTCGAGGGAATGTGCTGTACTCGGGATGTGTTCCCGGCGTTCAATGCGCGCTTGGCGCGCTATCGCTTAAACCGCCGTGCAAGCTCGCTTTTCGTGATTTCGATAATCGTGGGGCGGCCGTGCGGACAGGTGAACGGGTTTTCAAGTTGCAAAAGCTGCTCAACCAAGGCGTGCGCCTCCGCCTCAATCGGCGCGTCACCGGCTTTCACGGCGGCTTTGCACGCCGCCATTGCGACAATTTCGGTTTTGTGCGCATACGGACTGTTTTTTGCAAAGCCGACCTCGCCCATTTTGTCCAGAATGTCGGTGAAGAAAGTGGCGGAAAGCGGCTCTTTCATCAAAAGCGGCACGGCAACAATTTCCGGATGTTCTGCGTTTTGGGCGATTTCGAAGCCGAATCGCGTGAAAATTTCTTCGTTATCCTGCAAAATTTGTTGCTCGCGCGGGGTGAGCCGCAGGGAAATCGGCACGAGAAGCCGCTGCGAATGCACAGTCTCCCCCCGCGCTTTTTTGAGAATGTTTTCGTACAAAACGCGCTCGTGGGCGGCGTGGCGGTCGATTACAAAAAGCGATTCGCCCTGCGAAACAAGCCAAAATGTTTGAAATATCAGCCCTTGGATTACATAGTCGGTGAAAAATTTTTTTGGCTCGTTTTGCGCGATTTCGTCTCTTTCTTCGCGTAATGTCAGCGGGTCGGATTCAGCAAGCGGTGCGGTTTTTCGCTCGTTTGCGAAATAGCCTATTGGTAGCTGAGCGGTTGCCGGTAGGTTTTTATTCTCGTCGCGAAATTCATTGCGCTTGTCGTTTTGGTCACGTTCAGTCGAAGCATACGGAGAATTTTCCTGCGAAGTCCGCGCGGACGACGGAAAACGCGCATCGCGAGCTTCGGATTTTGAAAAACGTTGCGAATCGAAATTGGTTGCGCTAAAGCGAATTGATTCGGATTCGCCTGTCGCCGAAACGCGAGGGTCGTTCGCCCTTGCCGCCGATTTTTCGGCTCGGGCGAAACCGCTCCTCGTCGTCCCCCCTGCCCTGCCCCCGAGGCGCACCGTCGGAATCAAATTGTGTTCCTCCAGCGCGTCGCGCAGTGCGTTTTCGATAAATTCGAAAATTTTTTCCTCGTCGGAAAAGCGCACGTCCATTTTTGTGGGATGCACGTTTACGTCGAGTTCCGTGGGCGGCAAGGTCAAATTGAGAGCATAAACGGGAAACTTTCCGGAGGGAAGCATCGTTTTGTACGCCGCTTCAACGGCGCGGGAAACAAGGCGACTTTCAACATATCGCCCGTTGATAAAAAAACTGCCGTGCCGACGGTTTCCGCGAGCGATTTCGGGCTTGCCGGCAAGACCGAACAGCCGCGCTTCGCCGTCGGTGGCATCGACGCCCACGGATTTTACTGCGGTTTCGCGTCCGTAAACATTCAAAACAGCGGATTTCAAGTCGCCGTTTCCGTTGGTTTGAAACACGATTTGCCCATTGTTGATATATCGCAAAGTCAGCGCGGGATTTCCCAAAGCAAGCCGCTCCAAACAATGCGCAACATAGCCGGCTTCAACGGCGGGCTTTTTCAAAAATTTTCGCCTCGCGGGCGTGTTAAAAAATAAATTTGAAACAACGAGTGTCGTGCCGTCGGCGCAACCGGCTTCTTTGCTCGAAATCAGGCTTCCGCCGTGAATTTCAACGCGCATTCCGGCGGTTTCTTCGCGCACTTTTGTGAGCATTTCGACCTGCGCGACTGCGGCAATGCTCGACAACGCTTCGCCGCGAAATCCGAGCGTTCGAACGCTCATAAGGTCGTCGAAATCGGCGATTTTGCTTGTTGCGTGCCGCGCGAACGCGAGGGGCAAATTTGCCGGCGAGATGCCGGAGCCGTTGTCGGTAATGCGAATCGACCCCAAGCCGCCGTCGCGAATTTCGACGGTTATGTTGCTTGCACCTGCGTCGATTGCGTTTTCCGTCAGCTCCTTGACAACGGAAAGCGGCCGCTCGACAACCTCCCCTGCTGCGATTTTGTTAATCAAATGTCGGTCAAGTTGAATTATTTTGCTCATAAGTGTCTCCACCCCAAAGATTCATATAGTTGTATCGCTGCCGTATTTTCGCGGGCAACGTAAAGAAGCGGCACACGGCCGCGTTCACGGGATTTTTGCGCCAACGCCGTAACGATGGCGCGACCGTAGCCTTTTGCGCGAAATTCCGGCGCGACATAGATTAAATTCATGCGACAAACCGCGCCCGCCGCCGGATGCTCTTCGTCCGAAAGCATCCCCATGGCAACCGGTCGAACATCGCGCCACACAAACAAAGCGACGGCGGATTCCGTCGCGCCCGGAATCATCTCGCGTTTCGACCGGGATTCCGGACTCGCGCTCAATTGTTTATTCGCCGCTCGGGGCGTTAAATCAGGGGGTTCCGTATGTAGGGTTTCTCGGTAGAAATTTTCAATCCACCGACTGACAAGAGGCATATCAGCCGCGCCGGCCGCACCGAGTTCACCGGAAATTTTCAAAACGGGCAAAAAAATTTTCGACGGCAAAAAATAAGCGTCCGACATGGCGGCTTCGCGTCAGGCTCTCGTACTGAAGCGAATTATCGCATCCGGAATTTTTGAAAGCGGCAACTCGGAATCAATCGCACCGATGTCTTTGGCGGCTTTGGGCATCCCGTAAACCACGCAGCTTGCCTCGTCCTGACCGATATTAACGCTTCCCGCCGTCTTCATTTGTTTAAGCCCCTTCGCGCCGTCGCTGCCCATGCCGGTCAAAATGACGCCAACCGCATTTTTGCCGGAAATATTTGCAACGGATTCGAACAAAATATCGGCGGCGGGCATAACGCCGTGAATCCGATTGCCGACGTAGCATTCAACCGCCAATTTTCCCTGTTGCATCACAAGACGCATATGACGGTCGGCGGGAGCAATCAGCATACGCCCGCGCATCAAATAGTCGCCGGATTGCGCCTCGCGAACTTCTTGCGGATACATGGCGTTAAGCCGTTCGGCAAAAAGCTGGGTGAAACCGCTCGGCATGTGTTGAACAACAACCGTGGGCGGAATATCGCCGGGCAAATTTTTTAAAAGGTCTTCGAGTGCGTTTGTGCCGCCGGTTGATGAGCCGATTGCGATAATTTTTTCGTTCACGCCAACCATTTTATTCAGCTCACGCATGTTGGGCGGATTTTTACGCTTGACCATGGTGGTTACATGTTCCGTAATGAACGACGCAAAGCGGCTCGTCGTCAATTTTGTAAAGACGGCGGGCTTTTGCAAAAAAACGTCATTGCCCGACGAACGCATCGTCATGTATTTGCCGGCGGAAAGCGACGTGTAAATTATATAAAGCGAATAGCGAATTTGTGTTGACGCCGCCCAAGTGGGATTCGGAGGAAATTCGTCGATGTCCCAAATAATTATGTTGACGCCTCGTCGAATCAGTTTATTTTCCGCGTCGGCGGGGCGCGGAACGGTAACAACGGATTCAACATGCATATTTCTTTCCGTGGCGGATTTTACAGCCGAAATCATATCGAACTGGCTTGCAACGATGATAAGCCTTGCGCCTTCCATTACCTGCACCTCCCTGCAACAGACGCAATTATCCCGATGCCGCGAGAAATTTCGTCCTCTGTAACATTTGCAAAATTTATACGAAAAAACGGTTTCACCTTTGAAAAATCCGACGAAAACAATGCTCCCGGCGCAACAAGCACCTTCCGCGCAAGAATTTCGTCGGCAATGTCGAGTCCGTTAAAACACAATCCCAAGCCGCCGCCCGGTTTTTGAAAACCGGCATACGGCGCGAGAAACTTTTCTGCCGCCGAAACCGCCTTGTTATACCTTCGACCGTACTCCTTACGCAACATTTCAAGATGCCCGGCAAAATTGCAATTTTTCAGGTAGAAGCCGAGGCCTCGTTGTATGTATCCCGAAGCCTCGCCAAAACCCCGGTTTATTATTTCATCCGGACAAGCCGCAAAGCTCGCCAAACCAGGTGCTAAAACACGGTCAAAACTTTTCAGGCAAATTACACGATTACGCTCGTCCATGTCTCTTAAAGATACCGGACTTTGAGCGTAAAAAAAATCGTTTTGCGTATCTTCTTCTATTATATACGCCTTGGAATTATACGCAAGTTCGAGTATTTGTACCTTCTCCGTTTCAGTATAACACAAAGTCGTGGGGATTTGATAATTCGGCGTTAAAAAAAATACTTTCGGCTTAAATTTTTTTACAAAAAACGAAAATTTTTCAACGTCGATGCCGCTTTCGTTTACCGGAACTTCCAAAACTTTCACGCCGCGCGACACAAAAAACGCCGCTCTTTCGGGCGCGGACGGCGTTTCAATTACAACGGCATCGCCGGGAGAAAGCAAAACATCCGCCAAATTTTCAAGCCCTTGGTTTATGTTTTGAGCGACGTGAATATTTTTACCGTACATCTCGCACAACGTTTCGCGAAGAGGCGCGTATCCGCCATGCCCCGGAAATGAAAAAGCATTCGCGCCGTCGCGCGACAAAACCGCATCGAATGCGTATCGGAAATCATCTGCGGGAAACAGCGCGGGGTCGGTCGCACCGGACAAAAAATTTATGCAGTCGTCACTTATGCCGCTCAAACCGGAACCGGCTGCTTCGCCGGGCGGCACGGCGGCAAACGTACCGCTCCCGCGAATCGAATACGCCGCGTTCTGCCGCTCCAAATATTTGTACGCGGCAACAACCGTCGTGTTATTCACACACAAAGAGGCCGCCAGCGTACGAATCGCGGGCAGCCTCTCACGGGGCAAAATTTCCCCGGATTTTATTTTTTCAAGAAGCGCGTCACCGAGCTGCTTATACAGCGGCGTTTCGGAAGTTTTGTCTACGGTCATTCGACCGGTTCTTCCGATTCTTCCGGCGTCGCGACGTTAAGCGTGTCGGCATAAAAAACTTGGTTCAAAATACCGGGCAACTGCTCGCTGTCGGGAACAAAAAATTCCGTGCGATTGCCGATTGTTACGCCGATTCTGCCGGGCATACTGAAAGTTTCGACGCTTTCCGTGTCAACATTCGAAATGTACGGCAGGTACGTCAATGCCGGTATTACGCCGAAATTCGTGTTTGTTTCTTCGATTACTATGCGCACCAATTCCATCGGGTCGTTAAAAATTGCGTCGCGGGTAGCGGCTTGACGAATCAGTTGCGTCATAAATTCCATTTGCATTTCGTTGCGTTGGATGTCGCCCATCGGCCAACGGCGATAACGCACAACGCCCTCCGCCATATGCCCGTCAAGCCGTTGCAGTCCGGCCGGAACATTTATGTTCGTCGGCGGATTTGCGGTCGGGTCTTGGTAGAAAAGTCGGCGCGGAATATACATTTCAACGCCGCCGATTGCGTCAACCGTGCGACGAAACGCGGCAAGGCGAATTTCGACGTAATAATCAAACTCCACGCCGAGCATTTCTTCAAGCTGCGCCTTGAAAATATAAATTCCTTCAACCTGACCGCCGTGCGCGCGAAGTTCCGTAAGTTTCAGCGTGTGCGGAGGACGCATACCGCGCTCGCGCATGTAATCAAGGCGATGCTGCGGAATTTGAACAACGTGGTCGCGCGGAATCGACATCAAATGAATGTCACCCGTGTCACGATAAAAAGTTCCGACCATTATCGCGTCGGCAAGCAAATTCAAATCAAGCCCCACAAGCAAAAAATTTGTTCGCGACGGCGGACGAAAAACACCGCCGTCGTCGGCGTCGTCAATTTCGACATACGGCTCATCGTCGCCGTCATCGGCAAGATGCTCGCCCGGTCGATACAGCTCGAAATCTCTGCCGTCGGACGCACAAAAAGCACCCGGCCGGTTGCAAAACATAATGCCGCCGGTTGCGACGAGGGTTAAAATTAAAATGCCCAAAATCATTGCCCCCGCCACAGTGAACAATTTTTTTGTGGCGGCGGCATTATTTTTAAGAAGCTCAACAGCTTCTGTAAATTGTGAAAAAATGTAAATCCACTCCCGAAAAAAATACCTTCTTTGGAGTATATAGCGAAGCGACGCAAGAATCAAGGCAACGAAACACGGAAATCAATTTTCGGGGCTTTGCCCCCGAAAACTTAAAATTGATTTCCGTGGCAACGAAATTTTTTACCGCGCGTACAAATACGACGTCAGCAACAGCGACAGAATCACGCCGCACAAATTAGCCAACAGCGCGCCGACAAGCGTAAACCTCGTTTTTGTAATTTTAATCGACATGAAGTAGATACTCATTGTGTAGAAAACAGTTTCCGTGCTGCTCATCATAATCGAAACGAATTGCCCCAAGAACGAATCCGGTCCGTGACGCTCGAACAAATCCAACAAAAGTCCCGTTGACGCGCTCGACGAAACAAGCCGCATAAGCGTAAGCGGCACGGCATCCGCCGGATAACCCACGCGGTCGGTAAGCGGCGCAATAAGCCCGCCGAGAATGTCGAACGCCCCGGACGCGCGAAGCATTCCGACCGCCACCATCAGTCCCACAATTGTCGGGGCAATTTGCAACACGGTTTTGAAACCGTCCTTCGCGCCGACAATAAAATTATCATATACCGGCACTTTTTTCGAAAAGGCGTACATCAGAATCCCCGCGAACGTTACGGGAACTATTAAATCTGAAAGAAAAAGGATTAAGCTACTCATCATGCTTAATCCTATTCCGGTTTGGTTGGTGATATTCTTTTTTTATGAAATTCTGTCAGGCTTCAGGTCGCGCCGTTTTGCAAAAACCCTTCATCAAAAATTTTGAAGCAGAAATTTAGTCTGCACCGAAGGGGGACACCGACGCATTGTCAAGCTCAAGAAGAAGCAACGCTCTTTCCGGTGCGCGATTTGTAATGGCAAGTACGTTTATCGTACTCTGCTGAAGAAGCTGTGCGCGAACCAGACTTGATAATTCCGCCGCCATGTCCGCGCTGCGAATCCGCGATTCCGTTTCAACCATGTTTTCCTCTGTAACCGCAAGCTGATTCATAACGTAGTTGAGCCGCGAATTTACCGCGCCCATCCGCGCTCTTTCGCCGGAAACAATTTCCATAGCGCGGTCGATAATTCCGAGTTCGCGAGATATTGCCGCGCCGGATTGCCGAATAACGTTAATCGTCGAATTGCCGACTCCGTCCACAATACCCAACGTTTGCGCGTTGACCGTAGGAATATACAAAAACATCGAATTGCCGGAGTTCGCGCCAACCTGAAAATGCCACATGTTGCCGGGCATTTCGGGTACGGGTACATGATTCGGGCGAACCTGACGCAACGTAATTTGGTTTCCGTGATTCGGATTCATGTTGATTTCGGCGCGAAAACGATGCCCGTTAAAAATCATATCAATTTCGCCCGCATTAAGAGGAAGATACATAAACAAACGCCCGTCACTGTCAATAATTGCGTTTATCCGCTGCCCGTCAAGATTATAAAAAACGGTGGTTTCCGGCGTGAAATTTATGCCGTAACCGTCCAAGTCTCGCAGGAAAATTTCCGCACGAAACGCCGGCAAAGGTGCCAAGCTATAGGGATGATGCCAAATTGTGCCGCGTATGCTTGCCGGGTCGATTGACAGATTGCCGCCCTGTACGGTAGTCGTGCCGGTGTTTGCATTCACTCCGTCGCCGCCGCCAATCCGTTGCCCTGCGGCTATTTCAAGCAGTCCGCCGAGCATCACCAAGTCTGCGCCCTGCCCGTCGATTCCGCCGCCGACCGCCGCACCTCTGAAACGTCCCAACGCTCCGCCGGTCGCACGAACAATGCCTCCCGCAACATCTATGAAGCCGCCGTTGCCTTGGAAGCCGCCACCGATTCCCGCCGCACCGTCGCCGCCGGTTGCGGTGGTTATGCCGCGTGTGATTGAAATAAGACCGCCGTCACCTTGGTAGCCGCCGCCGATTCCCGCGCCCGCACCGATTCCCGCACCCAGAAGCGTTCCGCCGCGTGCGTCAACTATTCCGCCGGCTATAACTATATCGCCGCCCGAACCGTATCTGCCGCCGCCGATTCCCGCGCCGCTGCCTTCGGCAATGGCCGTAACCACAGCGTTGCGAATAAAAACACTTGAAGCACCGCCGATGCCGCCGCCGATTCCCGCGCCGCCGCCTCTGCCGGTAGCCGTTACCGTGCCGCCCAAAATGGATATTCCCTGGAAGACGGGGGAGGCGGCGTCGCCGCCGTCCATTCCCGCGCCTCCGCCGATTCCCGCCGCATCATAACCGCCGGTAACTTCGAGGATACCGGGACCTTCTATAGTGAGATTTCCGCCGGTCATCTGAATGCCGGCATATCCGGCTTCAAGCGTTTCAATTATGTTTCGGCCTAACAGGCGAAGAGCCACGTTCGCGCCCTGTGTATCAATTGCCGCGCCGCTGCCGGTTGAGAGAATATTTACATTTTCCATGTGCAGAGTCGAGTTCAGACCCGCGTTCACAACGATGCGATTATCCGTAGGCATACCCCGCCCCCGGATATGGAAATCGCCGTTGCCGGTAATGTTCAACACGCCGTTGTTGAAATTCCAACCCACGCCCGTTTGACCATCGTATAAAAATCCGAAATCAATTCGTACGGCATCTGTCGGAACGGCCGTAGAGGCTTGCGCATGTTGGAAAGCAAGCAACGACGCCGCATTATAAAACGAAGGAAGCTGACCCGGAATAAACTGCGAAACATCCCTTACCGGCAACATATGGCTTCCGTTTAAAAGTCCCGTTGAGTTAAATTGCGACCTCGCGGAAATATCATTTATTTCTTGTGAGAGCTGATTCAGTTCAAGCTGAATCATTTGGCGCGTTTGCAACGTATGCGTGTCGCTTGCCGCATCAACAACAAGCTCGCGCATACGCATAAGCATACTGTTTATCCGGTCCAAGCTGCCGTCCGTATACTGAACCATCGACGTGGCATCCTGCGCGTTACGATACGCTCTGTTCAGCCCGCGAATTTGCGCCCGCATTTGCTCGGAAATTGCCAACCCCGTAGGGTCGTCCGCCGCCGAATTTATGCGAAACCCGCTTGCAGTTCGCCGAATTCCGCGATTTATTTGCGCGGAGTGACCCGCCATATGCCTGCTCGCAGCAAGAAAAGCAATATTTGACCTTATTTCCATCGCTAACACCCCTTTTAATATTTATCGGCAGATTACACGATTTCCTAAAGAATAATTTAACCAATTTGACTAAAAAAAGCAATGAAAATTTTTTTGTGAAAATTTTTTCGGGGCTCTGCCCCGAACCCCGCGAACTTTTTGAAAAAAGTTCGACAAAAACACAAAAAATCGCGCATTCGCGCGATTTTTTAGTGAAACATGAAGTTGCTTACGGCTTCGAGGGAATGTGTGGCAAATCACATATGTCCCCGGCGTCCGAAGCCCCCGCAAATTCATAAACATCAACTTTCGAAACCGGGTACGATTTCTTTTAATTTTTGCACCAAATCCGCCCGATGCGCGGTGGTTGCCGATTTTTTAAGCGAGTCGAGAGCTTCAAATAAAATTTCCCGGCGAATTTCAATGGGGCTTCCGATAAAAATTTTATTGTTCGAAGTTGTTTTGATGCCCTCTTCCGCAAGGAGAAGTTCTTCGTAGAGTTTTTCGCCGGGGCGAAGACCGGTTATTTCGATTTTAATATCTTTGTAGGGTTCGAGGCCGGAAAGGCGCACGAGCATTTCCGCCAAGTCGAGAATTTTTACCGGGTCGCCCATGTCGAGCACAAAAATTTCGCCGCCTTTCGCCATTTCGCCCGCGCTCATCACGAGAGAAACGGCTTCCGAAACCGTCATAAAATAGCGGATGATTTCTTTGTGCATAACTCGCAGCGGCCCGCCCGATGCGATTTGTGCCTTAAACAGCGGCACAACCGAGCCGTTCGAACCGAGTACATTTCCGAAGCGAACGGCGGTAAATTCCGTTTTGCTTTCGGCGTCGAGGGTTTGCACAAGCATTTCGCACACACGCTTTGTCGCGCCGTAAACGTTTGTCGGATTGACCGCCTTGTCGGTGGAAATCAAAACAAATCGCTTTACACCGTGACGGTCGGCGGCGCGCGCAACATTAAGCGTACCGAAAATATTGTTGCTTACCGCCTCTTCCGGCGCGTTTTCCATAAGCGGAACGTGTTTGTGCGCGGCGGCATGATACACAAGGTCGGGCTTGTACTGCTCAAAAAGCGCGTCAACGCGGTTTTGCTCGCGAATGTTTGCAACTTCGGCGGCAAGCGTTAAATTGCGAAATTTGTACATAAGCTCGTGCTGAATTTCGCTCAGTCCGTTCTCCACTACATCCACCATCACAAGTCGCGCCGCACCGTGCGCCGCCGCTTGCCGGCAAAGCTCCGAGCCGATTGTTCCGCCCGCGCCCGTGATTAAAACGGTTTTTCCGGCCAGAAATTTCTCGCGAAACCGCTTGACGTCAACAACATCGCGTCCGAGCAAATCTTCGAGCGAAAAATCTTCGAGGCGCGAAACAACTTCCGCCCCGAAGCCGGTTTCGTTCTCCTCGAAATCGAGAAAATCCGGAATTTTTTTCAGCTCGCATTTGGTTTTTGCGCAAATACTTGAAATGCGGCGTTTTTCCTTACCGGTTGCGTGCGGAACCGCCGCGAGAATCACTTGTATGCCGTAGCGTTCCGCCAAACGCGGGATATCGTTTGTTGTTCCCGCGACGGGAACTTGCCGGATTCGTCGCCCGCGTTTTGCGGGGTCGTCGTCCACGGCGCAAACAACTTCGTAACGATGAAACGGACTGCGCTCGAGTGCCTGAATCACCGACGCGCCCGTTTCTCCCGCGCCCACGATAAGCACTTTTTTCAAATTTTTCGCGCCCCGCAGATGCTTCGAACTCCGATACGCGCGATACGCCGTGCGAAAAAACAACGCGCCCGCACCGGCCATTGTTCCCGAAATAAAATACACGGTCAGGGGAATCCGATGAGTTTGACCGTAAAACATAAGCCCGGTTGACAGCACAAAAACAACCACCGCCGCCGCAATTGCCAACATGCATTTCAAAAATTCGTACGCTTCGGCGTAACGCCACAGGCTTTCGTACATGCCGAAAAGCCAAAAACTCGCCAAAAAAACAACGATGAACGCCAAGTATCCTAAAAACATAAGGTCAATTCGCTCGGCAAGAACAACGTCCGGCCGTCGCACCAAAATAAACCACGACACAAAATAACTCACGGAAAACAAAAAGAAGTCCGTCGCCATAAGATAGTATTTGCGAAATTTAGCATGTCCGGTTCGAAAAGTGTTCATTTTTCCACTCCTTACGCCGATTATAGGCGACGGGAAATTTTTGGTCAAATTCTATTTGGTAGCCGAGCGGTTACCGATAGGATTTGAAATTTTAAAATTTTCGGAGGTTTTGCCCGATGAATATCTGCGAATTTTTTAAAAAATTGCCGTAATATTCTTTACAATTTCGCAAAAACATGGTACATTGTTCGCCGTTGTAACCGCGCGATGTCGGGTTGATAAAAGCTGCCGGTAGTTGTCGGTACGCCCGCATTCGGCGAGTGCTTCCAAAAATTTATCAGGAGGTTATTAAATGTACGCAATCATCGAAACAGGCGGCAAGCAGTACAAAGTTAAAGAAGGCGACGAAATTACCGTCGAACTTTTGGGCGCGGAAGCCGGTTCGAAATACACTTTCGACCGCGTTTTGGGCGTTTTTGACGAAAACACCGCAACATTCGGTACGCCCCACGTATCGGGCGCAACCGTAACCGCCGAGGTTCTCGGCGACGGCAAGGCGAAAAAAGTAATCGTGTACAAATACAAGGCGAAAAAGGGCTTTCACAAGAAAAAAGGTCATCGCCAGCCCTTTACCCGCATTAAAATCGTAAGCGTAGCCGGGTGATTAACGCACAAATTGTCCGAAACGCCGGCGGAAAAATTACAGGGTTTACGGTTGAAAACCACGGCGAAAGCATTGTTTGTGCGGCAGTTTCCATGCTTGTTTTGAACACGGTAAACAGCATCGAACGCTTCACGAAGGACAACTTCACTTGCGACTACGACGAAAACGGCGGATATTTAACATTCTCGCTGTCGAATACCCGAACCGACGAAACGGGCATTTTGCTTGATGCGATGCATCTCGGGCTTACAAGCGCGAAAACCGAATATCCGAACGAAATCGAAATCAAGGAGGAAATAAAATGATTAAATTGAATCTTTCATTTTTTGCTCATAAAAAAGGTGTAGGCTCAACGAAAAACGGGCGCGACTCAAACGCAAAACGTCTTGGTGCAAAACGAGCCGACGGGCAATTTGTTCTTGCCGGCAACATTTTATACACACAAAACGGCACGAAAATTCATCCCGGCAACAATGTCGGGCGCGGTTCAAACGATAATCTTTTCGCGCTTGTTGACGGCGTTGTGCGCTTCGAGCGCAAAGGCCGCGACAAAAAAAAGGTTTCCGTTTATCCCAAAGGCGAGTAACGCGCTCGCTTTAATGAGATTACGGGGCTTCGCCCCGCACCCCACCCGCTTCGGGGCAAAAACTAAAAATTGCGCATATCAGCGGCAGTAAGCGAAGCGAACGCTTCCCGCCGCGTCGCGAGATTTTGGAGTTTTTATCCGGCTTTTAGAGGGTGCAGTAAGCGAAGCGCATTCAAAAAACCCCTTGCTCTGAGGAGCAGGGGGTTTTGTTTCTTCGGAAAACGTGGTTCAGCTTCGAGGGAATTTGCCGACGACGACATGCAGCCTCCGGCTGTTATTGCGCGCTTGGCGCGCCGGGCGCGGCAACCCACGATACGGCTACGGTATTCGGGCCGGTATGTGCGCCGATTACGCCGCCGACGGCGCAGAATTTCTTGTTCTTGATGCCGAGGGCCTCGGTTGCGAGCGCGGCAAAATTATCCGTGGCGTCACGGTTGGCGGAATAAGCAAAAATTACCGGGAAATTCGGGTCGAAACCGCCGGTCACCAAAGACAGCAGCTTTTTGTTCGCGGCTTCGCGACCTTTCGCCTTGCCGGCGGCAGTAATCGCGCCGTCTTCGACGCAAATAATCGGCTTGATGCTCAACATCGAACCCATGAATCCGGCGGTTTTCGAAATTCGCCCGCCTTTGACCAAGTATTTAAGCGTATCGAGGCAGGCGAACAAGCGTGTGCGCCCGGCGACGTCCGTAACGGCGGCAACGATTTCCTGCGCGCTTTTGCCTTCGTCGCGAAGCCGCGCGGCAAGTTCGACGCAAATTCGCTGGCCGGGCGCGACCTGCTTTGCGTCAATGAGGTGAATGTCTTCGTATTCGGCCATGTTTTTCGCAAGCTCCGCCGACTGAAACGAGCCGCTGAGTTTTGACGAAAGCGGAATTACGATGAGGGTTTCGCCGGCGTCACGCGCTTTTTCGAAAACTTCCAAATATTCGCCGGGCGAAATCAGGCTTGTTGTAGGCAAATTTTCAGCGACGGCTTGCCGCTTGTAAAATTCGCTGAAATTCTCGTCGGCGAGTTGGTCATACGGTTCGTTTCCGAAAATCACCGAAATCGGCATGAGGTGTACGTTTAACTGCGCGGCTTCCTTCGCCGTGATGTCGGACGCTGTGTCCGTGATAATTTTAATCATTTTATTTCCTCCGATTTTAAAATTTTCTGATTTTTGCATCAAATCAATGACGCGCAAAAGCATCTCATTGAACGCCGCCAATTCCGAAGCGGAAAATTCGCCGCGAATTTCCTGCATCAGCCGAGCAACCGCATCGTCGTTTAAATTGTAGCAACTCAAAAATTTATCCGTGACGCAAAGCAGTTGCTCGCGCAAATCCCGCTTCGACTGCTCGCGAACAACATAGCCTTTTTTCACCAGACTGTTGATTTTGTAGTTCGCATTCGGCACGGAAAGCCCCAAGAATCCGGCAAAGTCGCTCACCGTCGGCTTGCCGAGAAGATAAATAAGTTCGACGCAAAACGCTTCCGCCGCACTGAAACTTCCCTCGCGAATACCGGTTTCCTCAACAATTCGCCGATAATGATTCGAGCGAAATCGCAGATACAGGGCTTCAAGGTTTTTTTCCAAAACAGGATACGCCCCTTCTTTTGAACATGTTGAAATTATTTTATGTAAAATATTTTGAATAATGTTTGAGCGATTGTCAAATCAATTTTCCTCCTTGACATACCGATAACTTTCAACAATCCAAGTAAGAAAAAACGCAACGCCCCAAGCAACGGCACTCATTATTACATAGTGAAAAATCAAATACATAAACCACAATCCGTATGCCGGATTCGGCGAGGGAAACCCGAAAACAAAAGACATCGGCAATCCGAGCAAAATAAAAACAGCCGCGAATATAAGCGTGGTCTTAAGAAATTCAACGGACGATGCGGACACCAATCCCCACACGAGCAAACAAAAAGGTGCGACAAGACCAACCGCCACAGAATCATGCCATCCCAATACCAATCGCGGCACTGCAACGAAAAGCGCGAATATTGCGCTGTTTATAACGGGCAAAAAAATTTTTCGTCTGTTGTTAATTGCTGAAAAAATTTTTCTCATATTTTTTCTCCGTTCGCTGATAAAAACCCGTGTTTCATTTTATCCGCCCATGCCTCCGCTTCGCGGATGTCGTCGATGCTTTGGATTTTTTTCACCTCATGCGCGTCAAAAGCGCGGGAAATTATCGCCGAAATGTCATAAAATCCGATTTTTCCGCGCAAAAATTCCCCGACAGCCCATTCGTTCAGCCAGTTCATTACGGCGGGCAGCGTTCCGCCGACTTCTGCCGCATGTATTGCGAGCGACAGGCACGGAAAATCATCCGAACGCGGAGGCTCGAAAGTTAAATCGCCGCAGGTTAAAAAATTCAAACGCGGAAAATCATTTTGCACACGATGCGGTGCGGAAAGCGCGTACAAAATCGGCAGTCGCATGTCCGGCAAGCCCATTTGCGAAATAACCGAACCGTCGCAAAACTGCACCATCGAATGAATGATGCTTTGCGGATGCACAACGACTTCAATGCCGTGCGCGGGGCGAACGCCGGCAGCATCGGGCGAAGCGAGTGCCTCCCGTTGCGCAGGAACACCCGGCGACGCGCTTTCCCGCAGCACATCTCCGAAAAGATGCATTGCTTCGATATATTCGAGTCCCTTGTTCATCAAGGTCGCGCTGTCGATTGTGATTTTCGCGCCCATGTCCCAATTCGGATGTTTAAGCGCGTCGGCGGCGGTTGCGGCGGCGATTTTTTCGCGCGGCCACGTACGAAAAGGCCCGCCGGATGCCGTAAGAATAATTTTTTCCACCGCACGAGCGTGAGGCGCGGAGCAGACGCCGGAGACATATTTCAAAGGCGGCACGTTCTCTCGAAGCCGGGAAACATCCGTCGCGCCGGGGCAACCCGAACGTACCCCCGGCGATTGAAACGCGCCTTGCGCATCGCCCATGCACTGCCAAACGGCAGAATGTTCGCTGTCGATGGGCGTGATTCGCACGCCTTTTTCACGTGCGAGCCCCATCACAAGTTCCCCCGCCGTAACGAGGGTTTCTTTGTTCGCAAGAGCGATATTTTTTCCGGCGTTAATTGCCGCCAAAGTCGGCGCGAGTCCCGCTCGCCCCACAAGCGCGTTTACAACAACATCCGCGCCGCTTTCCGCCGCGCAGGAAATCAGCGCGTCTTCGCCCTGCTCCGGAGTCCAAACAATTTCCGGGCGAAATTCCTCCGCAAGTTGCGCGAGAAGTTCGCGGTTCGAATAGCCGCTCATTGCAACAATTTTTGCATCGGGCAAACAATTTCGCACAACGTCGAGCGTTTGCAAGCCGATTGAACCCGTCGCGCCGAGAAGTGCAATTTTTATTCCCATACATCCCACATCCATGGTTGCAGCATCCTTGCCACTGCGGTGATAATTTCTTCGTTTTCGGTAAAAATCGACCTGTCGCCGCCGTGACGCAACCATAAATCGGACATATGCCCGTCGGCGCGAAGCCAAAGGATTGCGCCCTGCATCTCCGCCATATATCCGACATGCCCGCCGTCAAACTCAAAAGGCTGATAGCTTATCGCCTCATCCAAAAGCATAAACGGATTACCGAGCGTTGTCATTCCGATGCCCATTTGAATAATTTCGTCGTCGCTGCGAAGTCCCAAATATCCGGGGCCGTAAATTTCATCGAAGGGTACTTCGTAAAAATGCCACGTCGGAGGTACGCGAATAATGCCAAGCACATCGACCCAATTTTCTGTGAAAAGCGGGGAATCGGGAGGCGTGAAAGGTGAACGCTCACCCGACTCGGCAAGGGTTGGCGGTGCATCGAAAATCGGCAGTTCAAGCGGCGGCGCAAGCCACCCGTCATCAGCAATCGGCGGAACTTCCGAAGCAGAGTCAGCAAACAAAAACCACTCCGGCGGCAACGCAGCAATCCGCAACTCATCAGGCAGCTCCGCAGGAACGGATTCAACAGTCATCTCGCTGAAATCATTTGAACTCCGCACAACAAAAAATAAAATGCCGGCGATTGTAATCGTAAAAAAAAGCAGTCCAATCAAAAGAACTGCTACAGATGCGATTCCCGCAAGAATCCACCCGGTTTTAAATTTTTTTTCCTTCATCCAAGCACTCCTTCTATTCTACTCAAGCGGCACAGACCCGGCGAATGAGCGCGGAATGAAAAGCGCGAATAGCGCAGTCGTGCGATTTTTTGCGAATGAGCGGGCTATGTGCTTGGCGTTGGGCTTTCGTGAAAGACCAACGCAAGCACTTCCCGCTCGGAGCAAAAAATTGTGCGACAAGCGTAAGCGCGTTCATTCCGCGCCCGTTCGCCGAGTCTCAAAGCATAATCCAAACCATCACGTTCATTACCATGTAAACCATGGGCGCAACAATAATTATGCTGTCGAGCCGGTCCATTACGCCGCCGTGACCAGGGAAAACATTGCCGAAATCTTTGATTTCGCAGTAACGTTTTACGGCGGACGCCGCAAGGTCGCCGACAATTGAAAATAACGCGCCGACAAATGACACAACCGTCGAAATAAGCACCATGTACTGCACGTTTTCGGGATACGCAGAAAAGCGCGAGACGGCAAATCCGTATCCCGCGCCGATAAGCGTTGCCGCAATAACACCGCCGATAAGCCCCTCAACGGATTTCGAGGGGCTTGGCGATTTCGTTAATTTTTTCTTGCCGAAAAGCGAACCGACGAAATACGCAAACGAATCGCAACCGAAAGTCGCCGTAAAAATGAGCCATACATAGTAAAAGCCCAAATCGTGCATTCGCACCAAAACGACAAACGAAAGCATAAACGGCACATAAAGAAAGCCGTAAATTGTCGTGACGCACTCGCTGACGGGCAATTTTCTGAAAAAAACAACAAGGCACGTTTGCACCAACACGATAAAAGCCGTAAGCACAATTAAAAGCCAGTACCACGACACGCTGTCAAAATTATGCACGGCGAAAATCATGCAAAAATAAACCGCTGTCGCCAGATAGCCGACTGAGTGAATCGAGCGGTCTTGTTTCGAAAACGCAAGATAAAGTTCACGCTGACCGATTACGGCGGCAATCGCGCAGAAAAGCAGCAGCGGTAAGCCGCCGAATCGGTCGCCGTGCCAAACAACCAAAACAACAAGCGGCAAGCCGATTGTTACCGTGATTGCCCGCTTCAAAAACGTCATACAGTCAGGATTTCCTTGTTCTTCGCCTCAACTTTTTTGTCAAGTTCGGCTGAATATTTGTCGGTTAATGTTTGAATTTCCTTTTCAAGCACTTTCAAGTCGTCTTCGGTGATTTCCGATTTTTTTTGCGCTTTTGCAAACGCATCCATCGCGTCGCGCCGAATGTTGCGAATCGAAACCTTCGAGTCTTCGCCTTTTTTCTTGACATCTTTGGCGAGAGCCTTGCGCCGCTCTTCGGTAAGCTCGGGGAAAACAAGACGAATCACCTTGCCGTCGTTTGTGGGGTTTATGCCCAAATCCGACGACTGAATCGCCTTTTCGATTTCTTTTAACATGTTTGTTTCCCACGGCGCAATCTGCAACAATCGCGCTTCCGGCACGGTTACATTGCCGACCTGATTCAGCGGGACTTCGCTTCCGTAATAATTTACCGTAAGCCGGTCCAACACACGCGGGTTTGCCCGCCCCACACGAATTGTCGAAAACTCCTCATCCAGTACGGCCAGAGTTTTTTTCATGCGGTCTTCATACGCTTTCGTGTCCATAATACTCCTCCTTTGAGCTTTGGCTTATATATGTTCCGTTGAGATTTTGCGTGTCGGGATACGCGCAGGCGCGGGTAATGCTTTCCGGCGCGCCGAGTTCGAACACATACGACGGAATGCCCGCCTCCCGCGTAAGTTGCAGCGCGGTTATATCCGCCACGTTTAAATTTCGCGATACGGCGGTTTCGTAACTTAATGTGCGAAACTTTCGCGCGGTCGGATTTTTTTTCGGGTCGGCGTCGTATGTGCCGTCGGTGTTTTTTGCATACAGAACGCAATCGGCATTGAGCTCGGCGGCTCGAAGCGCGGCAATCGTATCGGTAGAAAAAAACGGATGTCCCGTTCCGCCCGCATTGATTAAAACCGTGCCGGCCGCAAGCATTTCAAGCGCGGCATCCTTCTCGTAGAGCGTTGTGATGTTTCCCACCGGCATCGGCGTAAGAACCTTTGCCCCCTGCCCTGCCCTGCGAAACGCATCGGCAAGATAAATCGCGTTCATTATTGTTGCGAGCATCCCGATTTGGTCGGCCTTTACGCGGTCGGTTTCCGGACTCGCCTGCCGCCCCCGCCAGTAATTTCCCCCACCGACAACAAGCGCGACCTGCGTTCCCGCCCGAACAGCGCGGGTAATTTGACCGATTATTGAAGAAATAACCGCGTCGTTGTAGCCGGCTTCGCCGCCGATTGCTTCGCCGCTTAATTTAATTACAACTCGGTTTAACATAGACACCTCAGATTATTGAATCCTTTGCATTGCTTAAATTTTTTTTGCGTGTGCAAACATTATATCATGCCTCGGAGACTGTTGAAATCCGTATTTATGAAAATTTTAACACATAGCGCGGCAACGGCGCAACGTTGCAAAACCTATATCAGTTTTATAAACTGTGCGGAAAATTTGCGTACATGCATTGTAGTGCGCGACCGAATTAAAAACTGCTATATCGGCAGCTGCACGGCTACCGATAGGTTTTTGCATTTTTAAAAATTTGGGGTAAAATTACAGAATAATCGGAGGGATGCAAATGATTTTCGGAGCGCAACTTTACACAATTCGCGAACACATACAAACGCCGGACTCTTTCAGGCGCAGCATGAAAAAAATTTCCGACATCGGCTTTACATGTGTACAAATGTCCGGGGCGGGCGCGGAAATTTCCATCGAAGAACAAGCGGAAACCTGCGGCGCGAACGGACTTGAAATTATCATCACGCACACCGCACCGGATAAAATTTTGCATCGCACGTCCGACGTCATTCGCGAGCATAAACTGCTCGGCGCGAAATACGTGGGCATCGGCATGATTCCGGCAAGTTATAAAAAAAGCGAAGCCCTCTCGGACAACGGGAAATCCGTTGAAGAGGGTGTCGAATCATCGCAATTTTACGATTTTCCCCGCTTTTTCGCGGATTTTGCCCCTGCGGCGCGTGAAATAAACGCCGCCGGACTTCAATTTATGTACCACAATCACGCAATCGAATTTGCGCGCGTGTGTCAAGCGCACAATGGACGCCGGGAACATGTGTCAGCAGCAGCGCATTCCCTCGAAGCCGGAACAAATTTCGGGGGGAAACCCGACAGCAAAAATACGCCCGCGGCGTCCGAGGTGTACCCGACGCACCCGCCGTACTTAGCCATGGATTACATCCTTGACAATCACCCCGAGGTGAGTTTCACCCTCGACACCTACTGGGTGCAAGCCGGCGGCGCAGACCCGGCTGCGTGGATTCACAAGCTCGCCGGGCGAGTACCGGTGCTGCATCTGAAAGATTTCGCCATCGTCAACGGCGAGCCGCGCATGGCGGAAGTCTTCGAAGGCAACATGAATTGGCCCGCGATTTTCTCAGCGGCGGCAGAATCCGGAGTAAAATACGGCATGATTGAACAAGACGACTGCTACGGCAAATGCCCGTTCGAATGTTTGGCATTGTCGCTGAAAAATATAAAAACTTTTTTCGAAACGGAGGCAACAACATGGTAAAAATGGGACTCATCGGATGCGGAATTATGGGCAAGGGTCACGCGCAAAGTATTTCGGACGGCAAAGTACCCGGCGCGGAATTGACGGCAGTTTGCGACACAAACCCCGATGCGCTTGAATGGGCGCGTGAAAAATTTCCCGGCATCAAAACATTTGAAAGCTCTGCCGATTTTTTCGCCGGCAGCGCGGCAGATGCGGTAATAATCGCAACGCCGCACTATTCTCACCCCGTAATCGCGCTCGAAGCACTGGAAAACAACATGCACGTCATGGTTGAAAAACCCGCCGGCGTTTACACGAAAGCCGTCCGCGAAATGAACGTCGCCGCCGCAAAAAAACCCGACGTCGTTTTTGCAATAATGTACAATCAGCGCACAAATCCGCTTTATCGCAAAATGCGCGAAATGGTTCACGCCGGCGAAATCGGCGCGTTAAAACGAACGTCGTGGCTGATAACGGATTGGTATCGCTCGCAGGCGTACTACAACAGCGGCGGATGGCGCGCAACATGGGCGGGCGAAGGCGGCGGCGTTTTAATCAACCAATGCCCGCATAATCTCGACCTTTGGCAGTGGATTTGCGGAATGCCCGCGCGCGTAACGGCGTTCGCCCACGAGGGCAAATGGCACAACATTGAAGTCGAGGACGACATCACCGCTTACGTCGAATACGAAAACGGCGCGACGGGCGTATTTGTCACATCCACCGCCGATTTCCCCGGAAATAACCGCTTCGAAGTTTTGGGCGACGCCGGCAAGCTCGTTTGCGAAAACGGCGAACTCATTTTTCACAAGCTCGGCGTATCCGAACGCGAGTTCAACCGTACGAACACCGAGCTTTTTGCCGCGCCGCCGGTTGAGCGCATCGAAGTCCCCTGCCCCGGCGATTATCCCGAACATCCGGGCGTACTTGCCGCATTTGTCGCAAAAATTCGCGGCGAAGGCGAACTTTACGCGCGCGGCGAAGAAGGCATAAACGGACTCACAATTTCAAACGCAATTTACCTCTCGTCGTGGCTGAAAAAAACAATCGAACTCCCCCTCGACGAAGATTTATTCCTTTCCGAATTAAAGGCGCGTTACAAATGACCAAGCAAAAGCTGCTCACGCTTCTCGAACAAAATCGCGGACGCAATATTTCCGGCGAATTTATTGCCGGTGAAATCGGCGTAAGCCGCGCCGCAATCTGGAAGGCCGTAAAAGAACTCGAAAAAGACGGTCACAAAATCGCCGCGGCAACGCGCTCCGGCTATCGCCTCGAAGAACACAGCGATGTTTTATCTGCCGCCGGAATTTTGGCGTGTTTTCCGGACTCGGCTCTCAGGGGCTTCGCCCCCGAACCCCCACGAGGAGGGGCAATGCCCCCCCTCGACCCCCAACAAGAAACCGCGCATTGCGCGGTTTCTGAAAACCTTCATATATATCCCTCGACCGACTCAACAAATATTTTGGCGAAACAAGCCGCGATTGCCGGCGCGGAGCATTTTACTGTCATTATGGCGGATGAACAAACGGCGGGCAAAGGGCGATACGGCAAGAGCTTCGCTTCTCCGGCGGGATGCGGAATTTACATGAGTTTTGTGTTGCGACCGCCGGAAATTCGGCTTGAAATGCCGACCCTTGTAACGGCGTTTGCGGCGGTGGCGGTTTGCGAAGCAATTGAAGCGGTGTGCGAAAAATCGCCGAAAATCAAATGGGTGAACGATATTTTTTTGAACAACCGGAAAATTTGCGGCATTTCAAACGAAGCGGGAACGGACTTCGAAAGCGGCGAAATATCGTGGATTGTTACAGGCATCGGAGTAAATTTTCGCGAGCCGCCCGGCGGATTCCCGGATGAAATCAAAGGCATCGCAGGGGCAATTTTCGCCGATGAATGCCCGCAAATCTCGCGAAATCGTCTTGCAGCTGAAATTATCACCCGAATGCAAGGCCTTAACGTCCGAAATTTCCCCGCAGAGTCCCCCTCCGTTTCGCATTTACCGCCTCGCGAGGAATACCTCGGTGTCGGCATTTCGAACACGCCGCCCGACTTTTTGGAAAAATACCGCGCCCGCCTGATGTATCTCGGCGAAAAAATCACGATTCACGAAGCGGGCGGAGCGGGCGAACCGTACGAAGCCACCGCCCTCAATATCGACAACATCGGGCGGCTTATTGTGCGAACAAACACCGGCGAAGAACTCGCGCTGTCCTCCGGCGAGGTAAGCGTTCGCGGTTTGAATAGTGAACGCCCCCTTGAAAGCGAACAAGGGGCGTAAGCGAACGTTCCGGAAATTGCACCCGAAATTTTACCGCCCGGAAGCATCAAAAAAACCGCGCATTCGCGCGGTTTTTTAATATTTAGGGGCTGCACAATTCCCGGAAAAATTCCAGGAAAAATTCTCAGAACCGTTCCGGATATCATGGTATTACGCCCGGGTTATACTTGCCCTGCAACCGAGAAACAAAGCAGTTGCTTCTATGCCAAAGGACGTGTTTGCCATCAGGTAATAATCGCCGTCTGAAACAATTGAGCGCGAGGCGAGAACCGGCGGCTTCAGGCCGGTTTTCGACGATGCGCGAAATGATTTCAGACGCGACTTATTACGCAGGAAGGGGTTCGCCCTGAAACTGACCGCACCGAGCCGTGCCGAAGCCGC
>WQVC01000034.1 GCA_009781765.1 Defluviitaleaceae bacterium
ACGGGAGTGGTGTTAATGAGGATTTGGGCGTCCCGGTGATAGTCTAGGGTGTCGTAGGTGTGTTTGCCCTGTCGAGAGATGACGGTGATTTCCGAAGCGGACTGTTCTTCTAAGACGTGGCAAACAGTGAGGCTAGAGCCGCCGCTGCCGAGGACGAGCACTTTTTTTCCGGCCACTGCGATACAGCTCTGGCGCAGCATGGCGCGGAACCCCTCAGCGTCGGTGTTGTCGCCGAAAAGACTGCCGTCGGCGCGGCGAAGGATTGTGTTCACGCTTCCGATTTCGCGGGCAACGGGCGAGAGTTCGTCGCAAAAAGGTATGACGTCTTGCTTGTAGGGGATTGTGACGTTTATGCCGTGAAAATTTTTTTCGGCAAAAAAAGACGCGAGGTTCTGCGGCTCGACCTCAAAAAGGGAGTAGTCATAGCCGAACGCCGCGTGAATATCCGGTGACAGGCTGTGCGAAAGTTTTCGTCCCAAAAGTCCGCAATGCATTTCAAATCACCCCAAAAAATTTGTGCAGGTCTTATTTGTGCCAACCTTGAATTGTGCCGGCTTCGAGGGAATGCTTCGCCTCCGGCATATGTCCCCGGTTACACTTCGCTGTAACTTCCCAGATATTCAAATTCTTTGCAAAGGTCGGTGAGTTCATCCAAGAGGGCGAATAAATCGTCGTTTACCGAGGTTTTGAACGTGACGTAAAACATAAATTCGTCGTCGCGTTCGGAAGGGCGGCTTTCGAGCTTGGCGAGGTCGATGCCGAGCGCGTTAATTTTCGACAAAACTTTGTGCAAAATGCCCTGTTCGTTTTTCAGCGTGAGAATCATGTCGGAAAGATTCGCGCCGTCGTAGATTTCTAAATTTTTCGAGATGCAAATGAAGCGCGTAAAATTATTTGCGTTGTCTTGGATATTTTCGTGCAAAATTTCAAGCCCGTACTGTTCAACAGAACGACGCGAACAAATTGCCGCAATATCGCGGCGCGTGCTTGTTGCAACCATTTCGGCGGCGGCGGCTGTGTTGTTGTATTGGGTTTGCATGATTTCGTGTTTCTTGCTGAGGCCGGTTAAAAAGCCGTCGCATTGGGCGAGGGCTTGCTCGTGGGACACGACCTCGCGAATGTCGGCAAGCGCGACGCCTTTCGGCGCAACGAGATGATGGTCGATTTTCATTCGAATGCTTCGCGCGATACGAAATTTGTGATTCTGCATGGCGCGATAAACCTTGTTTACCGAGCCGGCGGTGCTGTTTTCGAGCGGCAGAACGCCGTATTCGCAAAATCCGTTTTCGATTGCGGCAAAAACGGAGTCGTACGTTTTCATGTACTGAACGGCGGTGGGTTGGCTGAACAATCTTTCCGCCGCAAGCTCCGCAAACGAACCCTCTACGCCCTGACAGGCAATCATCGTGGCGGAGGGAAATGCTTTGCCCGCGAAAGCCGTTTTCGCCTCGCGAATTTCGCGCACCAAAGCGGATTTATATTCGCGCAAAGTTTCGTCCGTGCCGCGCAGCTTTTCGAGTTGATATTTATTGCTCAAATTCATAAGCATCGCAAAAAGAATCCGTGCATATTTTTGAATTTCCGGACCTGCGGCGGCGAAAATTGCATCCAGTTTCTCCGCCTCGCGAGCCCTGTCACGCACGGGAACGTTTTGCGCCCGCTTGTACTCCGCAACCCCCGAAACAATTTTCATTCGCTCTTCAAAGAGGGCGAGCATGTTATCGTCAACAGCGTCGATTTTTTTGCGTAAATCTTGTAAGTTCATTTGAATGCTCCTTTGCCGGATTTTTGTACAGCCATTATATAACACGACAAACGCATGAACAACTTTTCCTATTGGTAGCCAACCGGTCACCAATTGATTTTGACAATGCCGGCGTTCGCGGTATAATGCGGTAACATGAGGTGGTATTTGTGAAAAGTTTATTTATTCCGCAGGGTTACGTATCCGCGCTTTCTTTATACGAAACGCAAACTGCAATCGGAAAAATGAAACGAATCTTTGAGGACAATTTGGCGCAGACCTTGAGTTTGAAACGGGTGTCCGCGCCTCTTTTCGTTGAGCCGAACACCGGCTTAAACGACGATTTAAACGGCATCGACCGCCCCGTCGAGTTCGAAATAAAAGAAACCGGCGGACGTGCGCAAATTGTACATTCGCTTGCGAAATGGAAGCGTGTGGCGTTGGCGAAGTACGATTTTCACGCCGGAAACGGACTGTACACCGACATGAATGCCATTCGCCGCGACGACGACTTGGACAATTTGCATTCAATTTACGTTGACCAGTGGGACTGGGAAAAAGTCATCACTCGGCAAGAGCGCAACGAGGAATTTCTGCGCGAAACCGTGCGAAAAATTATCGGCGCGATTTGCGACACCGAGGCGGAAATTTGTGCAAAATATTCGCTGTCGCCGCGCGTTTGCCGCGAAGTTACATTTATAACCGCGCAAGAGCTTGAAGATAAATTTCCGGCTCTCGACGCGAAAGAACGGGAAAACGCAATCGCCAAGGAGTGCGGCACGGTTTTTCTTATGAAAATCGGCGGGGTGCTTCGGTCGGGCAAAAAACACGGCGACCGCGCCCCGGATTACGACGATTGGAGCTTAAACGGCGACATTTTGGTGTACGACAATTTGCTCGGATGCGCGGTAGAACTTTCGTCCATGGGCATTCGCGTTGACGCGGAAACTCTTGCGGCGCAACTCGCCGCCGCAAATTGCGATTATCGCCGCGAATTATCTTTTCATAAAATGCTTTTGCGCGACGAACTGCCGCTTACAATCGGCGGCGGAATCGGTCAGTCGCGCCTTTCGATGATTTTGCTGCACAAAATCCATATCGGCGAAGTTCAGGTAAGTGTGTGGGACGAAGACACTTTGCGCGAATGCAAGGTAAGAGGCGTACACTTGTTGTAAACGCGAAACAAGGGTAGGCAACAACGCCCCGCCTATGCCTTGTAAACGGCTCGCTTGATGTCGTTTTTTCGGTAAAACCATCCGAAAAAACGACCGGTCGCTCGCCACAAGGCATTTACGGCGGCGCGTTGTTTTGAACTCTTGATTCGCGTTATAGGGGGAATTTCATGCAATTGATGGAATATAAATGTCCGAATTGTGCGGGCGCGGTTAAATTCGACGCGACAATTCAGCAAATGAAGTGTCCGTTTTGCGATTCGGAATTTTGCCCGCAAGCGATGAAGGAACGCGACCACGCGCTTGAAGGCGCACCGGAATCTGTAGAGTGGGCGAACCACGAAGATGCCGAGTGGTCAATGGGCGAACAGGAAGGAATGCGCCTGTATTCGTGCAATTCCTGCGCCGGCGAGATTATCACCGAAGAAAGCACCGCCGCAACGCATTGTCCGTATTGCGACAGCCCGGTCATTATGGTCGGGCAGCTTTCAGGTTCTGCCAAGCCGGATTTGATTATCCCCTTTAAGCTCGACAAGGCCGCCGCAGTCGAGGCGTTGCAAAAGCATTTGAGCGGAAAAAAATTATTGCCCAAATGCTTCAAAACGACGCGGCATTTAGAAGAAATAAAGGGATTATATGTACCGTTTTGGCTGTACGATGCGGATATTGATGCAAATATGCGCTATCGTGCATCGACGGTTCGTACATGGAGCGACTCGCGATTTATTTACACGGAAACGCGGTATTTTAACGTGGTGCGGCAGGGCGAAATGGCTTTCGACAATGTGCCGGTTGATGCAAGCTCAAAAATCGCGGCGGATTTGATGGAGTCGATTGAGCCTTTTGATTCGGCTGTTGCCATGGATTTTCAAACGGCGTATCTTGTGGGGTATTTGGCAGACAAATTCGACTTTTGCGAGAAACACTGTATCGACCGCGCAAACGAACGCATTCGCGCAAGCGCAGAGGATGCTTTTCGAAAAACCGTAACCGGCTATGCCACCGTTACGCCGGAATATCGCGGCGTATATTTGAAAAAAAGCGAGGTAAAGTACGCGCTTTTGCCCGTTTGGATTTTGAATACAACGTGGCGCGGCGAGAATTTTATTTTCGCCATGAACGGGCAAACCGGCAAATTTGTGGGCGATTTACCCACCGATTGGGGCGCGTTTTGGCGATGGTTTTTCATCCTCACGATGATACTTTCCGTCGTTATTTATGCATTAAGTTGGGCGGTGAGATAAATGGAATTTATTATCGCGGAAATTTTTGTTTTCGGCATTTGCTTTGTAATCGGCGCGGCAATTTCCGGCGCGATTATGCTTATTGTGCGAAGCAAGTTGAAATCGGTAAAATCCCAACGCAGTGCCTGCAATTACACGCGAAGCAACTCGTTTCGCACTACAAATAAGCAGGATATTTTTTTGTACAACAATATCGTTCGCATTCCCAAGCCGCAGAATAATTCAGGCGGGCGGCGGCGGCGATAATGTTGCGGCATCGGGCTTGTTGCAGAACGCTTGATTTAATGAAGGCGTTCATTTCCCGCGCGATGTCCGTGTTACGGATGCGCGATTCGGAGTCCTGCAAATTTTCGGAAGAAATGAGAAGCGCGCGGGCGGTGTGTTCGAGGCGGTTTTGCACTGCGCCCGGATTACAAATTCCGCGCTTACAATCTCATTGCGGGGCGGGCGACCTCTATGCACGCTTTTTGTAAGTTTGTATTTTCCGTCGGGGAGTTGGCCGAAGAAACCTTCAAAATTTTTTTCGATGATTATATACCTTCCGGGGTCTAAGTAGCGAGCTATAGGATTCCATCCAAAATCCCGAGCAAACGGCACGTTTACCCAATTATCGTTATCGTCCTTCGTATATAAAAACATTGGTTCGTTAAGTCCGTAGGTATAACGATAGTCAGTGTTATTTGAAAATCGGAGCGTTGCCCCGTAGCGAGAAAGCGTATTGGGCACAACGGTAAGTGATAATCCGTCGGGGATAGCAATATCTTCGCCTTCACAATAGTCATCGGTCATTTCATTTTCATGTATTTCAGAGCCGGGCAGTACAAAAAAAATCACACTCGCCACGCATATTATAAGTACGAATGCGCAAAATAAAAAAATTTTTTTCATTGCAGACTCCCTTTCAAAACGAGAACAGGAAGCTACAGCCCCAAAAGACGAACCATAGCCTCCTGCATTTAATCGGACTCGGTTACGGCGCAGTTATTCTCGGCGTAAAATGGCCGGAGAAATTGCCGAGCGGACAAAAATACCATCGGTCAAAATCTCCTTCACGGGTGTCCCTAATCGTTGATTGATGGGGTTAATTCAGAAGCACGAGTGCCATGCGCGCACATGATTGTCATCGTGAAGTGTGAATATCGTGCTTACGTGAACTTGGTGTCGTGGCGCACCAAGGTTGTCCCGATAGACTGTTTGTGTAATTTTGTACTCGCCGCACGGGAGTTTGCCAAACAAAAACTCAAAATTTACTTCTGTAAGCACGTAGCTTCTCGCAGGTATTGTGTCGACTATGGAAATAACTGTCCGCTCGCCAATGATAAACGGTACACGTATCCACCAATTCTCATTTTCATCCGTTGTGTATAAACGTGGCAGGTCAAAAAGAGGATAGCGGAGGTAGCGGTTGCCGGTATTATTTGTGAGGCGCAGGATTGCGCCGTAGTGAGAAAGAGTGCCGGGTACAACGGTAAGTGATAATCCTTCGGGAGCAACAATATCTTCGTCATTGTTCACGCAGTATCCTTCGCCCTCGTTACTTGTACAAAATGTTTCGTTGCTCGTGTTGCAGGACACAAAGAAAAGCACGACCGTAGTACATATTAAAATTACAACCACACAAGACAGCTTCTTTTTGCTCATGCCTCGACCCCTTCGTTATATCAAAATGCAAACGGGAGCTGTGGTTATGGTGTGACCTACAGCTCCCGATGTTAAAGCATTATTAAGGCGCGGTTATCCTGGGTGAAAAATGGCTTGAAAAATTAGCAAGCGGACAAAAATACCAACTTACAGTGACACCGGTAGCATTATTGACGGAAGCAGCCGTGTGTATGCCAACAAATATAGCAATCCCACCACTTTCCCGAAAAATGGTGCCGCCGCTATCCCCTCCAACGGACTCCCTGAAAGTCGGTGTAACAGAAGTTTGCGCCCACATGGTAAACTGATAAACATTTCTGTCGTAGATGCGTACGTTTCGGTTGCCGAGAACATTTCCCTCCCAATGAATTGTCCGATGTCCTGTTCCCATTACACGTGTATTCACAGGGACACTTGCAGAGTGGCCTTGCACTCGAAATCCGTTTCTTAATTGGTTTGTCATAAGCGCAGCTCCGGTAGGATTTAAGCCTATTACTGCCCAGTCACCCGCTTGACCGGGTGTAGGCGAACCTCCGAAGTGATGCCCTACTCTAAACGCCTGCAATGTACCAATGGGTTGCCCCCCGCTGAAAACTTGCGTTCCTGTCTGGAGTCCGACAAACGCATGTCCGGCTGTTATTAACGCAGGTGCGCCTGTGCCGGGACGAGTACCTGTAAGTCCGATAGAAAAGGGTACTTGACGGGCATTTCGTATTTCGTTTCCGCCCCAGAGCATAGACACTTCTGCCGGCATACACATATCTATAGCTACGGGCATGGGCAGAAACCTCCTGGTTTCATTAAAGCTGTCTGCCAACTGTGCGCTTTCGGAGCAGTTTTGATAAAGCGTAATGCTATACACATTATTCAGCGTGTCAACCCCGAAAGACACTATTCGGGCATCACTATCGTCGATAGCATCAACAAACATTTCTCCGAAAGTCACAAGCTGATTCATCGAAAAATCCACTTGCTTATATGAGATGGGGGCGACATGGGCAAGCAAGTTCGTGTAAAACGCCCAAACTTCGGCACTCGTATCCGTCAACTGAATTACAAGAGTGTCATGCTCCACAAATGCACCGGCGTAATTATCGGGATAAATAATCTCCCCGTATTCATTACGGAATGCGTCCATGAGTACATTGTAAGCATCTACTGCCGGGGTTTGCAATTCCATTATTTCTCTTGTTTCAGCCAACACCGCCAATACTTCATAATCTTCTAAGAGCATCAGTGCTTCATCTAAGTCGAAAGCACCGAAAATTTCAAGCTCGCCGATGTCGGTGTAAAACTCCTCGACAGATGCCAACGTCTCGCCGGTTACATGAACCGTTCCGGGAATTTTTCCAGGAAATTTTCCTGGAATCGTGCCACCCCGAAAACACTAAAAAACCGCGCGAAAGCGCGGTTTTTTAATAAAGTTTTGAAGGGGTTCGGGGAAACTTTTTCAAAAGTTTCCCCGGGCCGACCCGGTCGCCCGGCGTGCGAAACACGCGAGAGGGGTTTGGGGAGGCTAAGGAATATTAAACAATCCGAGTTTTTTTCGAATCCGTTGAAGCGTGTTATCAACGGATTTTTTATTTTTGCCGACCGTTTGTGCGATTTCGGCGTATGATTTGCCGTCAAGGTGCATTGTTAAAACAGCGCGTTCCGGCTCGCTCAAATTTTTACGGATGAAATCCTTGGCTTCGCGCAGGGATTCGCGTCCGAGAAACAGCTCTTCCGGGTTTCCTGTGCGGGAATCCGCTAAATCATCGCCCTCGTTGTCGAGAGAAAGGGACTCGTTGAGCGGCGCGTGTTTTTGGCGGTCGGCAGTTTTGATTGCCGTTTGAATTTGCCTCGTCACGCACAGCGACGCAAACGCCGCGAAGCTCGCGTTTTTTTCCGCATCGAAGTCTAAAACCGCCTTGTACAGCCCAATCATGCCCTCTTGAATCAAGTCCTCCGGGTCGCCGCCGGCTACATAGTACGCCTTTGCCCGCGCCTTTACCAACGGCTTAAACCGCGCCAGAAGCGTATCCGGCGCGGTTTTGTCGCCGTTGCGAAAATTTTTTACCAAGTCTTCGTTCGATAAGGGCGACAAGGCTATATCTCGGATTTCCATTTTTCGATGCAGGAAGCAAGAGTTTGTTGACCTTCGTCGCCGTTTTCGCGAGAGCGGACGGATACCACGTTTTTCTCGACTTCGTCGTCGCCGATGATAAGCATTACGGGAATTTTGCCGAGCTGTGCTTCGCGAATTTTAAAGCCCATTTTTTCGTTGCGAAGGTCGGCTTCGGCGCGAAGACCTGCGGCTTCGAGCTGCGCAAGAACATTTTTCGCGGCTTCCTGATGGCGTTCGGCTATGGGAATGATTGCGATTTGCACCGGCGTAAGCCAAAACGGAAACCATCCCGCGCAGTGTTCGATTAAAATTGCAAGGAAGCGTTCGATGCTGCCGAAACATGCGCGGTGAATCATTACGGGGCGATGTTTTTGCCCGTCCGCGCCGACGTACGTGAGGTCGAAGCGTTCCGGCATTTGCATGTCGAATTGAATCGTGCCGCACTGGAAACTGCGTCCCATGCAATCTTTTATATGAAAGTCGATTTTCGGGCCGTAAAACGCGCCGTCGCCTTCGTTGATTACGTACTCGCGCCCGAGTTCGTCAAGGGCATCGCGCAGGGCGTTGGTGGATTTTTCCCAGTCTTCCTCCGTACCGATTGAATTTTCAGGTCTGGTTGAAAGCTCGAATTTAAAATCGTCCAGCCCGAACGCCGCGTAAACTTCCTCAAACAGATTGATTACGCCGATAATTTCGCTTTTCGCCTGCTCGTGCGTCATGTAGATATGGGCGTCGTCTTGGGTGAAAAGTCGCGCCCGCGCAAGCCCGTGCAACGCTCCGGATTTTTCGGCGCGGTGAATTATGCCGAGTTCAGCCATTCGCAAGGGAAATTCCTTGTACGAATGAAGCTCGGTGTTGTACAGCAGCATTCCGCCGGGGCAGTTCATGGGCTTGACGAAATAATCCACTTCGTCGAGGCTTGTTGCGTACATGTTTTCGCGGTACTTTTCATAATGCCCGGAACGATGCCACAGGTCGCCGACAAGCATTATCGGCGTGGCGATTTCCTGATAACCGTAGCGTTTGTGAACCCGCCGCCAGTATTCGATGAGATTATTTTTCAGCGTGATGCCCTTGGGGTAATAAAACGGAAAACCCGGTCCTTCGTCCATGAAGGCGAACAGCTTCATTTCCTTGCCGAGCTTGCGATGGTCGCGTTTTTTGGCTTCTTCGACGGCTTCAAGATGCGCCGCAAGCTCGTCCTTCGTAAAAAACGCCGTGCCGTAGATGCGCGAAAGCATGGCATTTTTTTCGTCGCCGCGCCAATACGCACCCGCCACAGACAGCAGTTTAAATACGCGAACATCTTTTGTGCGCGGCATGTGAGGCCCGGCGCAGAGGTCGGTAAATTCGCCCTGTTTGTAGAACTTCGGTGGCTCGTCACCGGGCAAATTTTCGATTAACTCGCGCTTGTACGGTTCGCCTTCCGCCCACGCGAGGGCTTCGTCGCGGGACAGCGTGTACTCCTCGACGGGGAAATTCTCCTTGACGATTTTTTTCATTTCCTTTTCTATTGCGGGCAAATCTTGCGGCGTGAAGGGCGTTTTTGTTTCGAAGTCGTAGTAAAACCCGTCGGAAATCGCCGGCCCGATTGCAAGTTTTACGTCGGGATACAGCCGTTTTACCGCTTGCGCAAGAATATGCGAGGCGGTGTGTCGCAGGGTGTTTAAATCGTGTTCGTTCATTTTTATTCCTCCATCTTCGGTCGGTTCGTTGAGTTCCGCGAAAACTTCCGTTAAATTGATTTTGCAAAAATATTTTAGCACCAAATTTTGCGGAAATCTACCGAAAGAAATTCAGCAAAAAAATTGACGCGCTTTTTTTTTGCGCGTATAATCGCTGTTGCAGGAAAAAATTACAATTTGAAAGGAAGAGAATTTTTATGAAAAAGACAGCACTTTTACTTATGATTGCCGGGTTGGTGATTTTCGTTGCCGCCTGCGGAAACTACGAGGAAGGCTTTCACATCGGTGTGGCGCAAATCACAACGCATCCGGCACTCGACGCCGCGCGCGAAGGATTCATTGCGGCATTGGAGTATTACGGCGTTGAAGCTCGCTTCGACGAGCAAAACGCGCTTAATAATCGCGACCTTCTGCCGTCAATTGCCGACAGATTCGTTCAAAACGACGTTGACCTGATTTTCGCAATCGCAACACCAACCGTGCAATCAATGTTTGCCGCAACTGACACAATTCCCATAGTCGGCTCGGCGATTACAAGCTATGAAGGTGCCGGCGTTGTTGAAAGCAACGAACGCCCCGGCACAAACGTAACCGGAGCGTCCGACATGAACCCGATTCAGCATCAAATCGGCATGATTTTTGAGTTCGTGCCTCACCTTGAAACTATCGGAATTGCCTATGCGTCAAGCGAAACGAACTCGGTTTATCAGGCAGGCATCGCTGCCGCCCATGCGGAATCGCTCGGGCTGAACGTTGTTCGAAGCACCGTTACCTCGGTGGGCGAAGTTCACCAAAACATGCTTGCGCTTGCAAGCCGCGTTGACGCAATCTGGATTCCCACCGACAACACCCACGCCGAAGCAATGCCGATTGTCGGGCAAGTTGCGATTGAATCCGGCGTACCCGTTTTCCCCGGCGAAAACGGAATGGTTCGTGAAGGCGGTTTGGCAACCCTTTCGATAGATTATTTCCGCCTCGGTTGGGAATCCGGCAGAATGGCGCGAGATATTCTCGTTTACGGACACAATCCCGCCGAAATGCCGATTCGCTTCGGCATGGATTTTGAGCTTCAATATTTCGTAAACGGTTTTATGGCCGCCGAACTCGGCATTGAAATTCCCGAGCACTTTGCTCCTTATGTATGGCTTCCGTAGGCGCACCAAGCGCGCTTTGGACGCCGGGATCGCGTGTAAGCGGCTTTGACGTTCCCTCGAAGCCGATACGGCTCAATGAAATTGATTTATTGATTTTATGACGCGCAAAAAAAACTGCACCTGCCGGGTGCAGTTTTTTTGTTGCACAGGAGATTTTGTGCTATAACGAGCGCAAATTTTTAACCCACAGCGTAATTTTTTCGCCGTTTACGTTCCATTCCTTTGCGAATGCGCTGTCGGGCGGCGGAGATTGAGTGATTGATTTTGCTAAAATTTCGGCGGATATTTCCGTCGAATTTTTTTGAATCACCTCGGCGAGGGCAGGGGAGTCGCCGAAACCGGCGTCGATATGGTCGGTAACGACAAAATCGGCTTCGCGGCGCATGTTTTGCCACTTGCTGATTAACTCGCGCATGTTGCCTTCTTCGATAAGAGCGGGCGTGAGATGCGTGTTTAAAACGACGGTTATGCCTTTTTCGCTTGCGGTTGCGAAGCCCTCTTTTTGTTGGGTTTCGATTAACACGTCGTCAACGGAAAGCTCGACGGGTGTGCCGTCGATTTCCGCTTTAAACGCGCCGGATTTTAATGCGTCCATGGCGGCGGCGGGTTCGGCATTTAAGGCTTCGGTGATTTTCGGCACGAGCTTGCCGTAACGCGGCCCGAGAGTGCGAAGTTGCGGCTTGAAGCGATACGACGCATATTCTGAGGCATCGTCGATGAAGCGGATTGCTTTGACGTTTAACTCGTCTCGGATTATATCGAAAAATTTTTCGTCAACCGGTTTTGCGGCAACAAGCATTTCGCTTACGGGTTGGCGAATTTTGATATTTGCGGTGTTTCGCGCCGAGCGGCCTTGCACAACGATATCCATTACGCCGGACATTTGCGCTTCGAGTTCGGTGTCGATTGCGTTTTCGTCGCAAACGGGAAAATCGGTGAGATGAACGCTTTTAGGTGCGTTTTCGTCCAAACCCGCAACAAGATTTTGATAAATTTGCTCGGTGATGAACGGAACGAACGGCGCGGCAAGTTTTACCACGGTAACAAGCGCGTGGTGAAGGGTTTTGTACGCGCTGATTTTATCCGGCGTCATTTCGTCGCCCCAATAACGCTTGCGCGAACGGCGCAAATACCAGTTGCTTAAATCGTCGGCGAAACGGTCGAGTTCGCGAGTCGGCTCGGTTAATTCGTAGCGTTCGAGGGCGGCATCGACTTTTTTCACAAGAGAATTAAGCCGCGAAAGCAGCCATTTGTCCAAAACGGAGGCGTCGTCACCGCCCGGCGAGCCGTCACGGCTTTGAGAGCATGTGTCTGACTCCTGCCCCCGGTGTTCATAGGGGTTGAATTTGTCGATTTCCGCGTAGAGAACGTAGAATGCGTAGGTGTTCCACAGCGTTCCCATAAAGCGGCGCGCGCCCTCTTCGACGGATTTGTCGCTGTAGCGGAAATTCAGCCACGGCGCACTGCCGGATACCAAAAACCAACGAATCGCGTCCGCACCGTGTTTTTCGAGTGCCGACATGGGGTCAACGGCGTTGCCTTTGGATTTGCTCATTTTTTGACCGTGTTCATCCAAGCCGTGTCCGAGCACGATAACATTCTTAAATGAAGATTTTTCGAAAAGCATCGTTGAAATTGAAATCAACGAATAAAACCATCCGCGGGTTTGGTCAACGGCTTCGGAAATAAAATCCGCCGGGAATAATTTTTCGAATTTTTCGCGATTTTCAAACGGATAGTGCCATTGCGCAAACGGCATCGCGCCGGAATCGAACCAACAGTCGATGACTTCCGGGGTGCGCGACATTTGCCCGCCGCATTTGTCGCAGGAAATTTTAACCGCGTCGATATAGGGCTTGTGAAGTTCGATTGTGCCGGCTTCGAGGGCTTTTTTTGTTTCGTCGCAGGTGCAATCGGATGCGCGGTCGCGAAGTTCCGCGATGCTGCCGATGCAGTGTAAATGTCCGCAATCGCCGTTCTCGCAAACCCAAATCGGCAGAGGCGTACCCCAATAACGCTCGCGGGAGATGCTCCAGTCGATTACGTTTTCCAAAAAGTCGCCGAAGCGACCTTCTTTCATGTGGCCGGGCAGCCAGTTTACTTCGCTGTTGCTTTGCAGCAGTTTGTCGCGCAAACTGCTTGTGCGGATAAACCATGCGTCGCGAGCGTAGTAGAGGAGGGGAGTGTCGCATCGCCAACAAAACGGATAGCTGTGCGTGTATGATAATTTTTTAAAGAGTTGGCCGCGATTTTTCAGCTCCGCGATGATAAGCGGGTCGGCATCTTTCACGAATTTGCCGGTGAAGAGATACGCTTCGGCGGTGAAATTTCCTTGCGCGTCAACGTATTGCAACAGCGGCATGTTGTATGCTTTGCAAATGCGGGCGTCGTCTTCGCCGAAGGCCGGCGCGATATGCACGATGCCCGTTCCGTCGGTGAGGGTTACGTAGGAATCGCACACGACTTTGCAAAAATTCGACGCCGGAGGCACGTCGCCGTTGGGGTCACATTCCCTCGAAGCCGGTGCGGCTTCAAACTCGGCAAAATTAAATAAGGGTTCATATTTTTTGTGTTCGAGCGTTTTGCCCGGGAAAGTTTCCAAAATTTCAAAGCCGCCTTCTTTTTCGCCAAAGAGGCTTTCGACCAAGGCGCGCGCCAGAATGTAAACCCTCCCGTTGTGCGCGACTTTTGCATATTCTTCTTTGGGGTTGACGCAAAGTCCCACGTTTGAAGGCAAAGTCCAAGGGGTTGTTGTCCATGCGAGATAGTATTCGTCTGCTTCGGCGGATTTGAAGCAAACGTAGACGGAATCATCCTTGACGTCTTTGTAACCTTGGGCGACTTCGTGGCTTGAAAGCGGCGTTCCGCAGCGCGGGCAATACGGAACTACCCGATACGACTTATAAATCAGATTTTTTTTGAAAATCTCGCTTAACGCCCACCAAACGGATTCGATATAATTGTTGTGATATGTTACATACGGGTCGTCCATGTCAGCCCAAAAGCCCACGCGCTCGCTCATTTCGCGCCAAAGACTTTCGTATGTCCAAACGCTTTCTTTGCATTTTTTTATAAACGGCTCAACGCCGTAGGTTTCGATTTCGGGCTTGCCGCTTATGCCCAATACTTTTTCCACTTCAAGCTCAACAGGCAAGCCGTGGGTGTCCCAACCGGCTTTGCGCGGCACTCGGAAACCCTTCATTGTTTTGTAACGCGGAACAATATCTTTAACTGTGCGCGTAATAATATGCCCGATATGCGGGCGACCGTTTGCGGTCGGCGGCCCTTCATAGAACATAAAAACAGGCGCGTTTTCGCGAAGTTTTATGCTTTGTGCAAAAACATCGCGCTCGCGCCATAAATTTAAAACATCCTTTTCGCGTTCGGCAAAATTTAAACTTGCGGAAACTTTTTCGTACATTTGAATGCTCCTCTCGCAGCAGTTTTTCCGTACGGAATCATGCTATAGGCGCGATTATATCAAATGTGAAAAAATTTTTCAAAACCTGTTGCCTGGCGGCAGGCTAAAAATTCGCCAGTTTGTCTGCGAAGTAGAAAATAAATTCGCTGAGGGTAGGCATTCCCCTTCTTGAATTTATTTTCGCCGTGTAGAAGGTTTGCAGGTCGTTAGCGTTACCGTGATGCCACGTATGATTCAGAGTGTGTTGCATTGCGCGCTCGACACTGGCCGCATTTTTATCGTACTTTAGCGCGATGAGGCGTCCGGGTTTTCGATGCCCCTCTATTGTAAGCGTAATGGCGTCAATCAAATATTTCCGCCCCAACATTTTCGGGCTTACCCCAAGCATATTAAGCTCGGCAGCTATTCGTGATACGAGCTGTTTTTGTGATTCCTCGGGCGTAAGCGGCTTGATTTCAGCCGGCACGTACCGCTTTTGTGCGTCGTGAATTATTGTTTTCATCGACCGAAGAAATTCAACAATCTCCTCAGGGCTGTAGTTTTCTTGGCTTTTGGTCATAATGAAGTCCGCGCCGAGTTGCCTCACCTTGGCATGTGCGGCTTTACTGATGTTTTCGGTCGCAATTAAAACATACGGTTTGACAGGAAGCCCGGCTTTTCCCATTTCCAACAAGAAACTTACGCCGTTACCGCCGCCGTTGTGCAGTTCCAAGTCCAAAATAACAGCATCGGGTAAATTTGCGATGCAATCCTGCAAGGCTTTATCGGCGTTATTTGTTACGCCTGCCAAATGGACATCATCTAAATGGTCGATGTACTGAATGTACGCCCTGCATTCGTCAGGGTCATCCTCCACCAAAAGGATGTTCAAAATTTTTTCTTCCAAATCTCCTCGCCTCCGTTCGTAAAGACATAATAATGCAAAATTCAAGCTAAAGCAAAATATTTTTACAACATATTACAATATTTCGGATATTTGCATAGTTGCGTTCGGTTACTCGTCGTCAGATTTCTCGGCGTTTGCGCGCTCCAACCTGCGTTGATGGCGCGTAAAAGTCCTGATGAATTCTGCCAATTTTTGTTTCGAGTTCTCGTTCAACAAACGGTCGAGCTCCGATACGTGACGCCCTTCGCCTGCAAATGCGCAGTGTTCGCGACCTGTGAGCAAATAGTCTGTAGAACAATTCAACAAAATGCTGATATTTACCAACATTTCGGCGGTCAGACCTCGTTCGCCCCGTTCGATTAAACCGACGTGTCCGACGGTCAGGTTGAGGTAGTCAGATAATTCAATCCGGGAGAAGCCGGACGATTTGCGAAGGGCGCGCAGGCGAGTGCCTATTTCTACGCGAAGCTGGCCCCTTTCAGACTTTGTTAATCTTTTCGGCATAAAAATCCTCCATTCTCTGTAAGTCGCTATTATTCTACACCATTCGTGGTATGTTTTCAATGCACAAAAAACGCGCGCCGATAAAGCAATTTGATTTTGCGTCGCCCGAAAACGCAGTCAAAAGGCGGCATTTTCACGCCGCTTTTCCCCTGTTTACTATGTGGCGAACGACCTTGAGAACCGTGAAGGCGAGGCGGGAAATCGCGGGCATCAGCGCGTTTTCCGACGAAGCCTGAACGGACTTCTCAAGTACGTTCGCGTATATAGCGAGCGCACTTTATGTAGAATCAAATTGCTGTCCTGCGTTCGGAGCGCATACAAACAATATGTCGGTGTTTTGCACTTTTAAGGAACAAAAAAACCACGCACATGCGCGGTTTTTTTGTTGCCCCGCTTTCTTCAAAAAAACGGGTTGGGGTGCAGGGACGAAAGCCCCTCCGGGAGCATCCCCGTTGAAGGACTACATTCCGGTATTTAATACACGTTGGTTGTTGTTTTGTGCTTGGTTTTGCGAGTTTTGTTGCATAAGGATTTGAACTTCGTTCATAACGCGGTCTTGGTTGACTCTGCTCATTTCACGCGCAATGTCCGCGTCGGCAATTCTGCTTCTTGCGTCAACGAGGTTGAGGCTTGAAAGGGTGTTTGCGCGAGCGGTGTAATCCATACGATTGCTCATTGCGCCAAGGTTTGCGCGTTCGCCGGCAACTTGTGCGATTGCATCGTCGATTGCGCGGAGGTCAAACGAACCTTCGCGCGAAATTGCCGTCATTGCCCGGGCAATACCCGACATATCATTGATGCTTACTTGCGCGCCCGTTCCGTCCGGACCGGAGGCGGTGTTAGCATTCTGAACCGAACCGTCGAGGAGGTTCGTTCCGTTAAATTGCAAATTCGACACTTGGTCTTGGATGCCTTGCGCAAGTTGGTTGATTTCATTAGAAATCATCGCGCGTTGCGCGGGCGAATTTGTGTCGTTTAACGCCTGAACGCTGAGTTCACGAATGCGAACCAAGCTGTCGCTGACGCCGTCAAGCCCGCCTTCGGCTGTGTTTATCATGGCCTGCATGTCCGCAGTATTGCGTACGCCTTGGTCAAGCCCGCCTATTTGCGCGGTCATGTTTTCTACAATTGCAAGACCGGCAGGGTCATCTGCCGCAGAGTTGATGCGCTGACCGCTTGCAACGCGCATCATCGCCTCGCTCATTTGATTACGAGCAATATTTTGTACTGTCATGGCTATTCACCCCTGTTCAAAAGAGTAATTGCTGATGCGTTTCCTGCTTCTGCCCATTCGTCAAAGCCGTTCATTACGGCTTCGAGGGTTTGATGGCTGATTTCGGGAAGTTCGCCGCCGAACATGCGCTCGGCTTGGTCGAATCCGCGTTGTACCGCGTCACGCATTACGTCAATACGTGCGGGGTCGCCGCCGGTTAATGCTACTGCGAAATCCAAAATACGTCCGGCGGTTGCTTCAACGCTGAAATATCCGCCTTCGTCTATCATTGACTGAGCTTCGGCGCGCATTTCGTCGGTTACTTCGATTTCGCGGAACGTCCATCCGTTTGCAAGACCCTGACGCTCGGCTTGTTGATTAAACAAAGTTTCAATCATTTGGCGGAAAGAATCCACACGTGCTTCGTGTTGCGACCAAAGGCGGCTTACGCGCTCTTGGTCGATGGTGAAGGACTCGGGTTCTTGCGCCTGTTGACCTTGTTGATAAGTGCCTGCTGCGCCGAAATCCGTACCGGCGGCTGCGCCCGTTGCAACAACGGGAATCGGCGGAGCAACCGGCGCGGTTGCCGATTGTTGCTCGTTCGGGGGGTTGTTAAGCCCCGTTAATAATTGAGATACGTTACTGATGTCCATGAAAATTCCCCTCTCCTGAAATAAGTAATTGAGTGACTCGGATGAGCTGTAACGAAGGCTGCGACACCCTGTTATTAAGTATATCGGCATGTTAGCACATTTACTTTAATTTGCCAAACATTTTTCTGTAACAGCCGCCAATTTTTTTGCCAAAGCCTCTATTTTAGCCTTATCGCGACCTTCAATCATCACGCGGATAAGCGGCTCGGTTCCCGACGGGCGCACCAAAATTCGACCTTCGCCGGCAAGTTCCGCCTCAATTGCTTCCTGCGCTTTTTTTATTTCCGGATGTGTTTCAAATTCGGGTTTACGAGAATTTGAAACTTTCGCGTTTACAAGCACCTGCGGAAATGCTTCCGCCACGCTCGCAAGCTCGGAAAGAGAATTTTTTTTGCGTGACATTACCGCAAGAAGTTGCAACGCCGTTAAAATTCCGTCGCCGGTTGTATTGTGGTCAAGAAAAATTACATGCCCGGATTGTTCGCCGCCCAAATTGTAATTATCCGCAAGCATTTTTTCCAAAACATACCTGTCTCCCACGTCGGTGCGGTGCAGGACAATGCCGTTTTCGCGGCAAAACACTTCAAATCCCTGATTGCTCATAACCGTTGCAACAATCGCATCGTTTTTTAAAACGCCGCGCTCGTGCATATCAAGCCCGCAAATCGCCAAAATCGAGTCGCCGTCGATTAAATCGCCCTTTTCGCAAACCGCAAGCATTCTGTCGCCGTCGCCGTCGAAAGCGATGCCGGCATCTGCGCTGAGTTCTTTCACAAGCATTGCAAGACTTTCCGGATGCGTTGAACCGCAATTTTCGTTGATATTCTGCCCGTTCGGCGTGTTGTGCAAAGTAATAATTTCAGCCCCGAGATTTTCAAGCACAATCGGCGCGACAAACGACGTTGCTCCGTTTGCGCAGTCGATAACAATTTTCATGCCGCGCAAATCAAGCCCCGGTACCGTGGACAGCAAAAATTTGATGTAATCGGATTCGACGCCCGGTGCATTGTGTACCGCGCCTACATCCGCCCCGACGGGACGCGGCAATTTATCGTTCGTCGGCGGATTTTTTTCCATGATTGCTTCAATTTCATCTTCCAGAGCGTCGGGCAGTTTAAATCCCCGGCTTTCGAAAAATTTGATGCCGTTGTCAATCATCGGGTTATGCGAGGCGGAAATCATCACGCCTGCGGCAAAATTTCCTTTGTTTACAAGATACGCTACCGCCGGCGTAGGAATAACTCCCGCGTGATAAACCTGCGCCCCCACAGAACAAAGCCCCGCTGTAAGCGCGGCTTCAAGCATATCGCCGCTTAATCGGCTGTCTTTCGCAACCAAAATTTTCGGCGCAACAATTTTTCGCGCCAATACATACGCGCCCGCACGCCCCAACGCAAATGCAAGCTCCGGCGTAAGTTCTCTGTTTGCAACGCCGCGCACTCCGTCCGTTCCGAAAAATTTTCCCATATGTAACCTCCCAATCATGTCTTCTTCAATTTTCATATTATCATATGCGTATGAACAAAAAAAGTTTTGCATAATATCATAATAAAAGAGTGTTGAAAAAGGAGCTTTGGCATGAGCTATACACGAATTTTCATTTCACTTGAAAGCGAAGATTCCGGATACGGATTTAAAGGAAGAACCCCCGCAGGCAGGTGCATTGCAGAGAACAACGGAGGTGCGGGGCGCGTTTCGATTTGGGCACAAGATTTACGTCCCGACGCGCGATACGAGGCTTACATACTGTTTCCGAACGGCAAAAAATTTACGGGGATTTTTGCCGGAAAAATAAATCCGGATTCAAAAGGCAAGGCAGAATTGCGAAAAGAAATAGACTCGCGCGCTTTGGGCGATTTTTCAATCGACCGATTTGCCGCCGCAGCGATACTTGTTGTTGACTCTTCCGGCGCAATTATTTCGCCCCTTTGCGGATACAACGGCAAAGCTGTTTCTTGGCGCGCAGGATTTGTTAAAGATGACGGAAAGGCTCGTGACGCGAAGATTCGCGACGAAAAGACGCCGGAGGCTCCGCCCCCAACGCCCCCGCAAGAAGCCGGCCGTTCGCTCGGCGGCGAACCGTTCGCCCGTACGTCCCGAGACAATGTCTCCCTGACCCCGTTAGAGCAAGCCGCGCTTCGCGCAATTTTCGCGCCGGAGGTTGTGACGCCCGAACCGGAAACTACTCCCGCTCCCGAGCCGGATGTTGAAGCTGTACCGGAGCCGGAAGTTGAAACGCCTGAAGCGGAAGTGGTAGCCACACCGGAAGTTGAAGATGCGGTTGAAGATGCGCCGGAGCCGGAAGCCGTGTCGAATGAACCGGAAGTCGTAACTGAGCCGGAAGTTGAAGATGCGCCTGTGTCGGAAGCCATGTCGAATGAACCGGATGTCGTAACTGAGCCGGACGTTGAAGATGCACCGGAGATTGAAACCGTGTTGAATGAACCGGATGCTGTAACCGCGTTTGAAATTGAAGATGCGCCTGAGTCGGAAGCTGAACCGCCTGAACTTGATGTTGCTCCCGAGGTTGAAGTTGAAGATGCGTCGGAGTCAGACACTACGCCTTCCGAATCTGATGTTGCTACCGAATCGGAGGTGGTAACTGAGCCGGATGCCGCAACTGCATCGGAAGTCGAAGACGCATCGGAACATGAGGCTGCATCGCCCGAATCGGAAATCGCATCGGAGGTTGAAGGCGTATCGGAGCCGGACATCGTACCGGAATCGGAAACCGCTTCGTCCGAACCCGGCATCGTCCCTGAACCGCGCCCTTCTGAACATCTCCGACAGCCCGTCGCGCCTCGTGCGCGAAAGCCCGTATCCGCAAATAACGAGAACCCCGCGAGTCCCGAAAATCACGCAAAAAAAGTATCCGCGCCTCGCGCACGCAAGCCCGTCGCAATTGACGAAACCGGCGAGCTCACCGCGCCCGACGAAGCCGATGCGCCGGCGGTATCTGCGGATATTTCTGTCGCGCCGGCGGTAAAAGCTCCGCGCGCGCGCAGACCTGTCGCGCCTTCCGACATGTAACAGTGAATCAAATCAGGAAGCATCCCGTCGGCTATGCATTGTCGCGAACGCACAATTAAACGCGAACGAGTGTCATCAGTGCTGCATGTTAAGCGACCGGTCTTTTTTCGGATGATTTTCCCGACGAAGACCGTCCGGGCTTCTCAAGTGCGTTCGCGACAGCCCCTGTTCGCTTCAAAAATAAAAAAGGCAATCGGGCGTATCGCCGCGAGTTGCCTTTTTTTCGTGCGGTTAAAATTTTTTCACTCAGACCGGTTCCGGATACGGCGGAATTTCAAATCCGGTAATCCAGTTTTTGTAGCAATCGACGCAGAGGTCGATGTCGTGGGATTCGCCGTCGAAGGGCGAGTGATAGCCCCAAAGTTTTGAAAGCGATATATGGTCTTCGAAATAGCCGATTTCGTTTTTGTCAACATCTTTGCCGCAGGAATTGCAGCGAACGTCGGAAAGTTGCGGCATAATTACGTTTTGCTGTGAGAAAGTTTTCATTTTTCCTCCCCCTCGGTGCCGGAATAATACAATGTGCCGAATGCCGTTTTCACAACAGGCAATACAGACAACGCGCTAATCAGCGGGCGTGCGTTAAACAGGCGTGTTTTTTTGCCGCTTTCGGCACGAATTTTTTTAATCAGCTCCGCTGTGTTTGCGTATTCGTTGTTTTGGGGGCAAAATTCGCCCTCCGAACGAAGCAGAATTAACGCGCATAAAAAGGCGCAAAGGTTGTCAATATATATTATGCTGCGTTTGTTTCGATTATTTGGGACGAGCGGAAAAAATTTTGCGAATTTTTCTAATGTGCGATATTTTCCCGGGCAATCCGGACCGTAAACCATCGGCGGGCGCACAATTGCAACTTTAAATGCGTCGTTTTGCAAATTTTTGAGCATATTTTCCGCATGAAATTTTGAAGTGCCGTAGTAATCATTATGCCGCGGATTCGGCTTGGTATGCGCGTTAATTTCACCCTCTTTTTTGCCGTAAACCGCCAACGAGCTTAAATAGACGAACTGCGCAACACCGGCATTTTTTGCTTTTTCGGCAACAGCAACGGCAAGGTCGCGATTTACGGCGAAATACTCGTTTCGATTTGACTTTTTTTGCTTGCGATGGGCAATTCCGGCGGCGAAAATAACGGCGCAATAATTTTCAAAATTGTGCGATTTCCATTCGTCGTAAGAATCCGCAACATGAACGGAAAAAATTTTATTTCCTTTCAAAAAGGCGGCTAATCTTTCACCGATATAGCCGCCTTTGCCGACGATAAGTACATTCATTTTACTCCGCCCTCTTTCACGCCGCGTCCGGTAACTGCGTTGATTACCGTTTGAAAAAGAATTTTTATATCGAGAAGCAGGCTGATTTTTTCTGCGTATTCGCCGTCATAGGCGGCCTTTACGTCGATGGGAAGCTCGTCTCGCCCGCGAACCTGCGCAAGCCCCGTAAGCCCCACAGGAACGTCATTCGCGCCGTATTTATCCCGTTCGGCGATTAAGTCATCCTGATTCCACAATGCCGGCCGCGGTCCGACAAGCGACATGTCGCCCGCCAGAATGTTAAAAATTTGCGGCAGCTCGTCCAAGCTGGATTTGCGCAAAAATCGCCCGACGGGCGTGATATGCGCGTGCGGATTCGTGAGCAAATGCGTGGGAACATCGCTCGGCGCGGAGATGTACATGCTGCGAAACTTGTACAGCCGAAAAAATTTTTTGTTCCGACCGTAGCGTTTTTGCGTGAAAAAAATACCGCCTCGCGACGATGCTCCCACAAGCATCGCCAGCACCGCCATAATTGGCAACCACAGCGGTGCGGCGACGATTACACATAAGACGTCCGTGATTCTCTTCATGTATAAATACATATGGTCAAGCCTTTCCGTATATGCATGACTTCTTGTGCAAGAAGTCCGGATTCGCACGAATTTATAGTGAAACAAGACAAAAACGGTCTTGTTCCACCCCCAAGCACTCGCACTTTTGATTGCGCAAAAGCACTCGTGTTGCAGGTTCGTCAAATTGAAATCGTTCTTTTCGCGCAAGCGCGAAAGACCGCTTTCAGCTTGACTCACTATACACTCAAATGATATCACGCACGGGCGTATTTTCCAATGAAATATCCGCGCCGAGAGAGTACAGGTCGTTTTCGATGCCGGAGTACCCGCGCTCTACGAAGCGGGCATTTTGAACGATACTTTCGCCGTCGGCGGCAAGAGCCGCCAAAATTAACGCCGCCCCGCAACGCAGGTCGTGCGCCGCAACGGTCGCGCCGCGCAGAGATGCTGCGCCGCTTATGAGAAATGTTCGTTTGTCGGCGGTCAAACGAATATTCGCGCCCATTTTTCGAAGCTCGCCGACATGGCTGCACCGGTTTTCAAAAACCGTTTCAACGACTTCGCTTTTCCCTTCCGCAATCGCCAGAGCCGCTACAAATTGCGCTTGCATGTCGGTCGGGAAGCCGGGATGCACGCGCGTTACTATGCGCGGCAATGCGCGAAGCCGCTCGGGCGCACGAAGATAAATATCGCCGCCTTCGGAACGAAGAAAACAGCCCATCTCCTTCAAGCAACCCGCAACCGGCATCAAATCAAACGGGCGAACATTTTTTAAACAAATTTCGCCTCCGGTCATCGCCGCCGCAACAAGATGCGTCCCCGCGACGATTCTGTCAAAAATAACTTTGTGCAAAACGGGCTTGCTGAGCGATTTTTTGCCGCGAATAACAATTGTTCCCGTTCCCGCGCCGCGAATGTCCGCGCCGATTTTTTTCAGGAAATCGGAAAGGTCGATTATTTCCGGCTCGCGAGCGGCATTTTCGATAATTGTTTCGCCGCGAGCGCGAACCGCCGCAAGCATCAGATTTTCCGTTGCGCCCACGGATGCAAACGATAATTTTATTTTTGCTCCCGTAAGACCGTCGGTTTCGCAGAAAATTTTGCCGTTTTCTTCGTGAATTTTCGCGCCCATTGCAATAAGACCCTTAATGTGCAGGTCGATTGCCCGTGCGCCGAGATTGCATCCGCCGGGAGCCGGCAAAATCGCGCGACCGCATCGCGCCAAAAACGCCCCCATAAACAACACCGACGAACGCATTTTTTCAGCAATTTCTGCCGGAATTTCGCAATTTAATTTGCGGTCTGCCCGTACTTTAAGCGTGTTTCCCTCAAACTCGGTTTCGCATCCGACGCGATTTAAAATTTCGATTGTATCAAGAATGTCTGAAATTCGCGGGCAGTTTTCGATGATGGTTTCGCTTTCGTTCAGACAAGCTGCGGCAAGAATCGGCAAGGCGGCGTTTTTCGCGCCTCCGATTTTAAGCTCGCCAAGCAGCCGATTTCCTCCGCGGATTCGGTATTGAAACATTGCCTCACATCTCCCCGATTTTGGCATACCGCAATATATGCCGAGCATTGACAAGTGGTGCGTGTCGGCCGGGAGAGGGGGAGGGACGCCCGAACGGGTTTCGCGAGTGCGTCGCAATAAAAAAGCCTGTAACCGCCGGTGGTTGTTGTGTGCTTGCCGTATTTTCGACATCGCCATAATTCATGGGCTTCGTTGTTGAACATTTGTGTTTCCTCCGTTAGATGTCTTGGTTGCTGTTTGGGGTTGCATCTTTTTTTGTTTCGAGTATGTTCGAATTTTTTGCAATTTCTATGAATGAATAAAAAAACGCTGTGAAAAGTATGCTCGCGAGAAATATTACGAACCATACAAATCCGGTCAAAAGTATGACTAAGAGGAGCGTTACAAACCATATATCGACAGTGGAACTTATTGTTTGTGATGTCGCGACCATAGCAGGGAGTTGCGGCGATACTGCTGTTGTCCATCCGACTGCGAATCCGAAAGCTATCATGTAGATAAATGCTGTCTTTTTTATTACTAACAACAACATGTCGATAAATTTTTCTGCCTTATTCATTCGTCTTGCTCCTTTTGGGTATTGCGGCGGGCTTGTGACCGCTCTGAGCCGCATTATCGAGGGGCGGGGGTTTCCCCTCCCGCTCGTCACTCTGCGTTTTTTACGCTATGTTGGTTTCACTTTCAAGGCTTTCGACCAAATAATGACCAAAAATTCTTCCGAGTAAGAAGATATTCATGCCCAACGGTTAGCACCCTATCGTATGTTGCGTATTTTTTTGCGCGTTTTGCCAATATTCCCTCATCTATGAATGATTTTTTAGATATTTTTCGTATCTTGTACACTCGCAATATCATTTTCTTTCTCCCCTGTTCGGTTATTTTGTCAAAACATTTCTAACCAATCTCGCCCATTTTGTACTCCTCCGTTTTTTTTGCGGGCTTAATGCCCGGTTTTTACTCCCTGTGTTGCTTCGTAGGCTATGACTTCTTTTTCCGTTACTAACAGCCGTCGCCCGATTTTTATTGCTCCTGAGCCTTTGCGGTGCATGAAGGCGTTTGCGCATTGTCTTGATACATGCCATCGTGCCGCGAGGTCGTCGGTCGTTAAGTAATTCGGTTGCTTGTTGCTTTTTGTCATTTCCTTCCCATCCTTGTTAATTTGCCGTTGACGCGCTCCTCGACACAAGTTAGAATAGTTTCGCCAAAAACAACCAACTTGAAAGAAACGTCCCCTTTTGTATGAATCTGCGCTTAAAGATACTTACCGCTTTTTCGTTTCTTTTCGAAACGGTGTAGATTTTAGGGGGGGCTCCATAGGGGGAGCGCGTCGTGTGTCCTGATAATACCCCGTTTAAATCCTAATATCGGACTTTTCAAGTCCTTTTTTCGGATTTTTTATAGGGGGCTTACATGATTGACAGAATCTTGTTTTTAATGAGCGAGCGCAATATCAACGGCATTCAACTTTCTTCTGAGCTTGGATTAAAAAAAAACACCGTTTCCGAAATGGAAGCGAGGAAGCTATAAGCCGACAGCCGAAGCCGTTGTTAAGATTGCCGACTACTTCGGAGTTACAACCGACTATATCTTGAAAGGCGATAGTGCGGACGGTATTGTCAATGCTTCGGGGTCAAACATCCGCGGAAGCGTAGTTCAAGGCATAAATAACAGCTCTGTTGTTATCCATAACGGAAACCCGAAAGAAATAACCGACGAGGCATCCGAACTACTCAACGTTTATCAAAACTTAGATGCAAGCAAAAAAAAGAAAATGCTTAAATTTGCATTTTCTCTCGAAGAATAGGGGTGATACATAATGTGGACGGCTACCCCCTTTGAGTTTCGTGTCGGTACGATTTTCGATACTCATATTTATACTGTTCTTGCAGGCGGCGAGTCAGTTCATTATATTTTGCGCCATAATCCCGCAAGCGGCGAACCCTCCGACGATGTTTTAATTGCCGCTTCGCGCTTTGTCGCACCCTATGACTCGTTTACGGGACATTATTATATCGGCTCGCCGTTTGATACCGAAATTTTTATTGAATTTGTCGATGGTGAAAGCGTTCAATTTATTGGAATTGACCGAACCCCGCAACCCGGAGGCAATATTCCTCACGGTTATGTACCCCCAAACCTGTATAATCGCGAAGAGTTTTCGCCCGGGGTCAGCGTTGTTTCAACTCAACAAATACCCCTCGGGCGGCAGTATATCGGAGATTTGCCCGTTAGCTTCATAATTTTTTGCGGAGTAGCTTTTGTTGTTCTCATTCTTTTGTTTTTATATGCCCAAAACGCGCAAACGAAGCCCGACAAAAATAAAGCTCGGGACGACTGGAACGAAAAGTTTAATAAAATCAAAGAGGACGCTCGGCAAGCACGAATCGACAGGGGATATAATCCCGATAAATTTAATTAAGTTGGGAATATCTTATGAGCAAGAAAGAAAAACTCATTTAAACAAGGAGGTGACAACATGCAAAACCGTGAAATGCAAAAAATGCAGGAAGAAGCATTGTTCGAAAACAGACTTGCGCAAGAGCTTTTACGTAAGGGCAAAACGCAAAAACTGGCATCCGTACTTGAAATGAATGAAATGAAATTGCACAGCGGCATGACCGCCGAGGAAATTGACGCAGTAAAAAAACGCGCCGAGAACGCTTTTAAAAGCATTGATGTTGATTAGTCTTTTTTTTCGGCTTGCTTGTCAAGCCGCTACATAGCAGAAGGATTGCGCATATGCAAAAGAACTTGTTGACGAGGAATTTAAAAAATCCTAAAAAAACCCGCAGTATGCGGGTTAATACATATCTTCCGGTGCTTCCATTACACGTGCCTTTTGCCGCTTGATTAGCGTTATATAGGTGTTATAGGTCGTGTTGATATTTGAATGCCCCAAAAGCTCGGAAACGATTTTCACATCAACACCCTTTTCAAACAACTTGCTGGCAAAAGTGTGCCGAAAAACATGCGTTGATTTATGCGATATTTCGGCGCGTTTTAGTATGCTGTCTAAAATGTTCTGTATGTTTCTTGGTCGAAGCGGTTTTCCATCTTTGGTGCAAAATATACAGCCCTCTCGTTTTTTGGGGGGAAGGGCGTTTATTGCGTTTGTGTTCAGCTTTAAAACCCGTTCACTGCTTCGCGTTTTAACGCTGTCTTGTTCTTCAAGTATATACTTTCCATCTTCGCCCCTATATTGGGTTATGCTCGCATCAACCGTTATTGTATTGTTTTGTGCGTCATAATCACACCATTTCACCGCGCTTGCTTCGCCGACACGTAAGCCGGTGTTGAGCATGAACGCGAAAATTTGTCCGTTTTTATAAATCGGCTGGCCGTTCGAGTATTTTACACGTGACGCATCAATGAACCTCTTTATTTCTTCGTCGGTTAAAATTTCAAGACTCGTCCCGCTTGCTTTTGAGTATGCGCGGCTTGCTTGCGTCGGCATCACAACTAAATCCATAGGGTTGCTTATAATGTGTCCGTTGCTTCGCGCGTATCTTAAACTTGCGTTCAGCGCGTCGAAGGTTTTTTTCACGGTCGAAAATTAAGTATTTTTTTACAAGGCTGTCGATAACTTCTTTTTGTATTGTTTCTGCATCAAGTTTTTCGAGATTGTAAAATCCGACGGCGGGTTTTATTTGATGTTCGACGGTGATAACCAGTCGGCAATATGATTGAGGCTTCAATTCCTTTTTTTTGCATTCAAGCCATATATCGAGAAATTCCTCATAACGAAGCCGCTTGTGGTCTTTAAGCCCCTTTTCGACTTCCTTTTTTGAATTTCCGTAAAATGAATGCGTCTTATAATTTATTTTTATTCGCGCTTCCCATTTGCCGGGCGTTCGCTCACGAATAAGCCCCTCGCCTGCGCTTTTCCTCATGCGCTGCCCCCATTCATTGAAATTTTATACCACCTCATGTAAAGCATTTTTGCGCATTGTCCCGCATTCAAGAGATTTTCGGAACAACAAAAAAGCCCCTGAAACACTGGGTTTCAGGGGCTTCATTTTCAGGCACCGGTCGGATTTGAACCGACGAATAACGGTTTTGCAAACCGCTGCCTTACCACTTGGCTACGGCGCCTCGAAAGGGCGGGAAATAAAAATGCGTGATTCACACGCATCTTTGGGGAGGAAGTTGACCCGACGGGGAATCGAACCCCGATCTCAGCCGTGAAAGGGCCGTGTCTTAACCGTTTGACCATCGGGCCGCGCACAATTTCGGCGAGGGTCAGTATAAACCGGATTGAGCGCGCGTGTCAAGAATTTTTTTTCGGAAAACGCCCTAATTTTTTCCGAGGCTGCTGTCGCCATCACAGGGACGATTTGTTTCCTTCGTGAATTTTATTATGTCATCGACCGTACCGAAGGCGATTCCCGTGCTTGTGTCCGCTGTGCCGTAGTAGATTGCCAAGCGACCCGTTTGCGCGTCGCAGAGGGTTGCGCAGGGGAAGCAGACGTTCGGCACGAAGCCGACGGTTTCATACGGAACTTCCGGCGTGAGCAAATAATTTCCGCCGCGATACAGCACTTTCGACGGGTTTTCGAGGTCGAGAAGCGCGGAGCCGAAGCTGTATACATAACCGTTGCAGGTTAAAATTACGCCGTGATAAATCATCAGCCAACCTTCGTC
>WQVC01000035.1 GCA_009781765.1 Defluviitaleaceae bacterium
AATCATCATATTCCTGGAACTCTCAAAAATCGAAAAATTGCTGAAAAAACCGGTGGCGGAATTAACGGACATCGAATGTTGGCTTCTGTTTTTCAAATATGCCGCCGATAAATCAAAAAGGGAAATGCTGAACAAAATAATAGAAAAGGAAGAGGGCGTAAATATGGCTACTCAAATTTTAATGACCGTCAGTAAAGAAGAAAGGGAACGCGCGTTGGAGTTCTCACAATTGATATACGAACTCGACCAACGCTCCGAGAGGGAGAGCGCAATTTTAGGGGCAAAGCGAGAAGTCGCGAAAAAAATGAAGTTAATAAGCATTCCCCTTGACTCTATTTCAGAAGTCACGGGCTTATCGTTGGAAGAAGTAATGGCATTATAGCCCGCTGTCGCAAATATTTGCAGTTTCCGGAATATTGTGTTAAAATACGCACGAAACAAAAAACCATAACGGCTGTACGGGTGCTGACAACACCCAAGCAGCGAACACAGGGGATTTCCTACATCACCTGCGCACAAGGCAAAACCTCCATTATGGCAAGCATAGTTTAACACGGCTCACCGGTTTGTTCAATTGAACCTTTGTGAACTTTTGCGGGCGTCTTTTCGAACGCTTGGCTTGCGGGCTCCGGCACATACCCACCCCGGTTGTGCAGAGTTTCGTTTCGCGACGCACCGGTTTTCGATTTTTTCATGCAGAGCTTTGTGTTACTTTGTTTCCGTGATAGGGGCATGTCTCGGTTTGTATATGTTGAACCTTACATATCAAGCTCGCAGGTGATGGCAGATTTTTTGCCGTCCCTGCGGGCTTTTTTGTTTTCGCGGACGGCGGGAAAGTCCACACCCGCCTCCGCGCACTTTTTTTAATAATGAATCAAATTGATTCGCTAAAGGAGCGATTTCACCATGGAAAACATGGAAAATTATCCGTTTATACGCGCGGGAGCTATACTCTCGGCAAAAGCACGTGCACTGATAGATACAATATTACTGAGCTACGAAACAGGCGACCGCGTAAAAGCATTGCGCAAAGCGAACAACATGTCGGTGAAAGCTCTCGCAGAGCAAATGAGTATACGCGCGGGTTCTTTGAGGATGATTGAATTCGGAGGCCGTGAAATTACAGCATACAACTACCTGCGACTGCATGAAATTTTCGGCGTGTCCGTTCATTATATCGTTACCGGGAAAGAATTTGAGACGCCGCCGACTGCCGACTGATTGAATTTTCTTCCGGATGTGAATTCGCGGCAGGAAATATAATGTTCACCATTTTTCAACTCCGGCATAAGATGCAGTATGTCCAAAATTTGGGACACACCACTGACCGGAGTTACAAAAAATGACACATGAAAACAAGTGCGAAAAGCACAAAAAATTTACTTTTGAAGGCTGCCCCGTAGAAATTTGCGAGGATATTGCCGTAAAAGTACCCGTTTCCGTATGCGCTCACTCTGAAGTTTGCGAAGCTCAATTTAAGTGCATGGGACATACAATCGAAAAAATCCGGTGCCCGGAAAATCCGGGATGCGACAAATTTAACGTCATTCAAAAGATAAATCTCAGCATTCCGCTTAAATTCAAAGCAGAATGCAACGTTGCTGAAGGGACTGTCTCTTTTAACCTGCACGATTGCAATTAAAATCAGGTCTCGCGGGGTTAGACACGGCCGGTTTTGCCTTGTTTAACTGTAAGCGCGAATTGCTCGCCACACGGCATTTTCGGCGAGCTGTTATTCTGAACGCTTGATTTGCATTATATGTAATAAAAAAGGCAATGCGCGGTAATACGCGATTGCCTTTTTGTGCAAGTTTTACAATGCTTCGATTTCGTTTCCCAATGCCGGAAATGCTTCCGAAATAATATCGCGCGGAACGCCCCTGCTTTTCATAATTCGTGCAGCAGATAACATTGCCTCTTTTTGCTTCCGTTCTGATTTTTCTAACTTCTGCTCGGCGTCCGCCAGTTTGGACTCGACTTCATCTCTGCCCTCTTGCCGCGCCCAGTCAAGCATACCTTCCAAGCGTAGTGCTTCATTAAACCACGCGACATATTCTCTGCGTGTTTCCGGATTTGCAGAAACAGTTTCATATCTTTCGTAAAATTGGCGAAACCCTGCATCTTTTTCGGCAAACGCCTGTAACTCCGGTGTCATCGTAACCACCTCCCGAACGGTTTTTTTCTCAAGATGAGCAGTGTATAGAGTGTAGCACCAACAATACAAAGCATCGTCGAAGTTTGCGGGCATCTCTAAAATCCTCGGCAGTTGGATGTTATAACCGCCGAAATTCGGAATTGCGATTTCCTGCGGCGGCTTTGTGTACATAATCTTGAATGGCTGAACCGCATCCGTGTTAAGTCCGCGCAACACATAACCAAGCAGATTTATATAAATTACCCTCGGCATTTTTGCCGCCATCTGCGCGGAAGTATCGCCCTTGGATGATTTTTCGGTAAGCAGATGCGCCGCAGAAAAGAGGTCGCGCACCATTATATGCATCTCAGGGGCAATTTGAACTTCATATCGAATAAATTCGTTGTCATCGGTTTGTGTATCAATATCAACCCTGCAACCTCGGAGAGCAGGCGACGAATGGGTTCGTTGCGGCGTAACGCTGATAATTTTTCCCACAATCATAGGTTCGTTTTCTGATTTAAGTATTGCCCGAATAATGCTTTCACTTGCAAGCCCGGCAACTTCCGCATTAGCAAATATTGCGCCGATAACAGGGTCAGCAAGTGGTGATAATGCTGAACTTGAAAAATCCATGTGCATCCCCCCCCCTTATGAACGCCTGAGCGGACTTCTCAAATGCATTCGTTGTAAACCTCGCCGGCCAACACCTCCGTGCCCTGCAAAATTTCGCTCACGGTAACAAATTGATACCCTTTTTGCAAAATCGCGGGAACAAGACGCTCAATCGCCGCCGCTGTTGAATCGTAAGCGTCGTGGCAAAGGATAATCGCGCCGTCGTGAAGGTTCGACATAACGCGCTCGAAAACCGTGTCGGCGTCGCGGCATTCCCAGTCAAACGGGTCAATCGACCAGTTTACAAGCGCGCAACCGACCTCGCGCGAAACGTCCCGCAGCCTGTCCGTCACCGCTCCGTACGGCGGCCGAAATAATTTCGGGCTTGTTGCGGGCGCGTCGATAACCGCCCGAATTGCCGCTTCCGTGTCGAGCAATTCTTTTTTGATTTCGCCGGGGTCAAGCTCGCCGAGTTTCGGGTCTTTGCAATGACTCCACGAATGGCTGATAATTTCACTGCCCTCTGCATGTGCGCGGCGCAAAATTTCTTCCTGCCCCGCAATTTTTTTCCCGAGAACAAAAAAACTTGCCCGCGCATTATGCGCCGCAAGCGTGTTTAAAATTCTCGGCGTGAACTCTCCGTCCGGCCCGTCGTCAAACGTAAGCGCGACCCGTTTCATAAAAACGCCCCCTATAAATTTTTATAAAGCCCCAATGCATCAAGCGAAATAATATCGCAATTGTGAAGCATGTTTTTCGAAAAAATAAAACACGCAAGCCCGGCAAGCGTTTGCCACAGCGTGAAAACCGCCAGAAACGCCGTAAGCGAAAGCGCGTCCGGCGCGAAAACAGCCGCCAAAACCGCAAAAAATATTCCGGGCAACAGCGGCACAATGTACAAAAAAAGCATCAAAACCGACAGCAACGTACTGCGCGACGCAATGCCCGTAATGCGCATGAACGCAAGCGATGAGCCGTGGCAATAAAACGCAAACGTGATGTAGGTTACGGCGGCAACGGCAAAATTATGCGGCGCGTCACGCGCAATAATTGCCGCAACGCCGAAAATAAAAACAGACTCAACCGCAACTTTAATCGTTGACTCCATGTTCGCGCAAATCCATTTTTTGAGCGGATTTTCGGGAATCATAAAAATGTAATGGCTGTAAACTTCAAGCGTCCCGCGCTCCATGCCGGAGCTGAAAAAGTAGATGATGATAATCGTGCTTAAAATGGAAACAACCGCCGAATCTCCGCTGCCGGTGAAATACGCCAAAATTCCCGCCGCAATAACATACAGCACCGACGCAATGCCCCACAGCCCGAGGCGTTTCGCGCGAAAAGATTCGCGCACGTGTTTGTACATAAAAACGACCGCGCCTTCGCCGCCAAGCCCCGTGCCTTTAACGCGGGCTTCTTTCGCGCCGGGTACAGCGGCCTGAAAATCGCCCTCTTCAACGGCGCGTTGGGTTTCAAAAAGCGTTTGCGTCGCGCCGGAAACATGCTCGTAAAAATCCGGGTCTGTCACGTAAATAATCACGAAAAGCGTGACCAAAAATGCCGCAACAAGCCCGAGAAAAATTGCCGCGCCGGCAAATTCGCCGGAAACAAGAGCCAACGTGCCCGCCGCCGCCCATCCCACAACCGGCGTGAAATCGGCAATCGGCGAAGCAAGCGCGGCATTCAGAGCCGCCCAAAAATTAAAATCCGCAGCAAACAATTGACGCACATATTCAAATACAATCGGCACAAACGCCGCCGCGATAATCGTTTTAGCCCAAGAAATCCTGCGGGCATTGCCGTTCGTTACGGCGTACAAAAAAATTTGAAGCATTTGCGTTGCAAGCGCGAAAAGCACATACGCGAGCCAAAGCAAGACCACACCGCCCGTGCCAATCCCGAACCCTCGCAGCCACCCGATTTGAAAAAGCACAAACCAACTTCCGATAAAAATTGTTTTGAGTGCCTGAAGAATCCCGTAAAGCAAAATCGTGCGCGCGCGAATCGGCGAAACGAACAAAAAATTTACGTCCGACATACCGTACTGCGACGTGCCTTTCAGCCCCGCAAAACACGTCGGGAAAAACATCACGCAAAAAAAGCCGAAAAGAATCCCCTTAAGCAGAAGGAAATTCGGTTCGGCCGCAGCGGCATCATATTCGTAGTACCTATCGCCCGAACCGCCCGATATCATGCTGAAAAAAATGCCGCCGAAAAACAAGATACCTAACCCGTAGGCAACCAGTTTTCCGGGGCTTTTCATAATATCGAGGATTCGGTTTTTCGTGGTGTGAACAAGCAGATACGTTAAACTATTCACTAAGCTCATCCGCCTTAAACAGCGAGAAATAAATATCTTCAAGAGTTTCGGCTCGGTCGGCGCGGCGGCATTCGCGCACAAGTTTGCCGCCCTTCATTATAAAGGTGACGTCCCAGTTACTGCCGACGGTATCTATCATGTGCGTACTTACGAGAAGGCTCACGCCGTCGGCCTGCAAGTCGGCGATTGCCGTTTGCAATTCGCGAATACCGTGCGGGTCAAGTCCGGAAAGGGGTTCGTCCAAGATAATCGCCTTGGGCTGCGGCAACATTGCGCAACAAAGGCTGACCTTCTGCTTCATGCCCTTCGAAAGCTCCTTGCCGAGCTTATTTTTTTTGTCTGCGAGGTCGAAACGCGCCAAAAGCGCATCGGCACGGTCGCGCCAATTTTTCAGGCGATACGCCCGCGCGATAAATTCCAAATGCTCGTCAACGGTAAGCATCGCGTAAGGAACGGCAATTTCCGGCACATAGCCCAAAACGGCTTTCGCCTCAACAGAACGATTATCATGCCCGTCAATCGTGATTTTTCCGCTGAACCGCAAAAGCCCGCAAATCGACTTAATCAGCGTGGACTTTCCCGCGCCGTTAGGTCCGAGAAGCACACCAAGCTCCCCCGTTCCGAGATGCATGGAAACAGAGTCGTTGGCAACAAATTTGCCGTATTTTTTTGTTAAATTTTCAACCGCTATCATCAGACCTCCGAAGCCTACTGCAATAAAAGCGACGGATATTTTGTAACCATCAGCTCTATAAAGATGCTCAGGCCGGTGGTTTGCGCTTTGGACATGTTTAAAAAGCGCGCACCGTAAGCGAACTTTCCGTCGGCGGTTTTGCCGGCGAATACGACGCGAATATCGCAGGAAATATCCATGCCCCGCGCAAAATCGGACGCTTTACCCTCCAGAACAAGCTGCTCGCCTATCGGGTACTCCGTTTGCATCTCAAAGCCGATGCCGCCGTCGGAAATATCTTTTACGGCAACATCCTCCCACTTCCAACCGTCCTTGCTGATTTGTGCTGTTATATCGAGCAAGTTTGTGCGAACCGAAATACGTTTTTCTTGTGCCGGTACCAATGCTTGCATAACATTTCCCCCCGGTTGTCTATTTTTCGTTCAGCTTTTTTTGGATGCTCTTCAGGAATCCGCAAACCCAACGGTTTATTGCGGGATTTATTGTTGTTTCGTCGTCGTGGACGGCGAACGTTGTTTCGATGTCGGTCATGTCGTAGAAGTACAGCATGTCTACGAGGCGCAAAACACTGTGCAGGAAGCTCGTAAACACAATTTCGTTGTGATTATTGCCGTCGAGGTCAACCACGTCGAACAAATCCGGGCGGGTGCGGATTTCTTCCATAACGGCGGGATGCAACTCTTTGTGGGCGGTATGACGCTTGTAAACGATGTTCAGATTGTCGTCGGGACGTTTTCTTGCCAACAGCCGCTCAATAATTTTTTCAATCCGGCAGTTAATGTCCACAACCAAGATGCGCCAGTTGTTTTCCTTCGCAAAGCGAATTAAATCAATGGCTTGCGCACGATTGCGCGGAAATCCGTCAATCAAACCGGGCGTGTTCGCAAGCGCGAACTCGCGAAAAATCCCGCATGTTTTTTCGTCGTCAATCAGGATTCCTTTTTCCGTAAGTTGGCGAATTTCGGGGTCATCCTTAGCTTTTGTCCTGAAAATGTCGCCCATACTTGCCGACCACAAATCCGGCAACCAGTACCTTTTAATGTTTTGCACCAATGTTCCTTTTCCGCCGCCGGACTCACCCAAAAGCACGATAAAGTCCCATTTTTCCAAGAGTAAAGGCTTTCTGCTCATTCACGTTCCTCCGCAAAGTTTCAAGTTTAAGCTATTGTACGTGTTTTTTTCTACATATTCAAGGAAAATTTAGCACAAAATAATTTTGAATTTTTTTTAAGACCGCGGGACTCCGTCCCGCACCCGGGAAACTTTTGAAAAAGTTTCATCAAAACTTTATCGAAATCGCGCTTCGCGCGATTTTGTAAAAATTTTTGTCGAACTTTTTTTAAAAAGTTCGTGGGGTTCGGGGCGAAGCCCCGAGAAAGGAGTATATTATGAAAAAATTTTTGATTGCGGTTGGGTTTATTTTTATGTTCGGCGGGGTTGTTTATGCCGAAGAGCCGGACGTTGCGGCGACGGGTGCGATTTTAACCGAGGCGGGAACGGGGCGCGTTTTGTGGGGGAAAAATGAGCACGAGCCGCTTGCGATGGCAAGCACCACGAAAATTATGACGGCGATTCTTGCGCTGGAAAGCGGGCGTCAGGATGAAATCGTGACGGTTTCCAAGCGGGCGGCCGTTGCGCCGAAGGTTAAAATGCATCTGTCGGCGGGAGAAAAAGTGCGGCTCGGGGATTTGATGCTCGCGCTGATGTTGGAGTCGTCGAACGACGCCGCCGTTGCAATCGCCGAGCATTTAAGCGGAAGCGTGGAAGAATTTTGCGCGGAAATGACGGCAAAAGCGCGGGAAATCGGCGCGTTGAACACGGTTTTCGAAACGCCGAACGGTTTGGATGCCGGCGACCATCACAGCACGGCGTACGACTTGGCGCAAATTACGCGATACGCGCTGAATGTGCCGGGATTTATCGAGCTTACGAACACACCGCACACGTTTTTTCACAGCGACCGGCGTTCGTATTCGTTTCACAATCGCAACCGTTTGTTGCAGGAGTTTGAGGGCGCGAACGGCGTAAAAACCGGGTTCACGAACAAGGCGGGTCATTGTTTTGTCGGCGCGGCAAAACGGGATGATATGCAGCTTATTTCGGTGGTTTTGGCGTCGGGATGGGGTGCGCAGGGAAAGGCGCGAAAGTGGGTTGACACTAAGCGCGTTTTGAATTTCGGCTTCGATAATTTCGAATTTGTGACGGTTGTTCACGGCGAAACCATGGCGGGAACGACCGCCGTGAGCCGTTCGCGTACGCCGACGATGGATTTTATTTTCGAAGAAACCGTGAAAATTCCGTTGGGTGCGCACGAAAAGGACAGCGTTTATGTGGAGGTTTACGTTCCGGAAACGCTGCCCGCTCCGATTGCCGCCGGCGAAATTATCGGCTGCGCGCGTGTTTTTATCGGCACGGATTTTTACGCGGAAATTCCGATTGCCGCAACCGCCGATGCGGCGCGACATGATTTTAAAACGTCCGTTGAGAAAATTTTAAACGAATGGCTCGGACTGGTCACAAACGACGTTGCAAACGTTGTGTTGCCGGAGTTTTAAAAACAGACTTCTTTCATAAAATTTCAAAACCTATTTAGAGAGTGTGGAAAAATTGTCCGTTCGCATACGCTCGTTCTCGAAAACCGGCCTGAAACCGCCGGTTTTCTGCGAACTCGTCGTAGCTCACGGCATTTTTCAACACTCTCTATTTGGTAGCCGGTTGGTTACCGATAGGTTTTTTTCGCGTGACAAATGTAACTGTACGCAAACAATTCGCTCCGGCATAATCGGCGCATAAGGCAAAGTCAAAAGCTGCGCCGACATCAAGCACGTCAGTATGATTTGGCGAAGCCGCAGGGGCTTTGACCTCGTTACGAATCGCGCAAAGCGTGATTCGTTGATAATTTTTGTCCCGCTTTTTTTAAAAAGCGGGTGGGGGTTCGGGGGCGAAGCCCCCGATAGGATAAAAATCAGACTGACGTGCGATATTAAAAAGGGGTGCTTAAAATGCCGAAATTAAATGCGTATCAGTTAAAATGGATTGCCGTGACGGACATGATGCTTTTTCATGCGGCGTATCATTTTCAGGAAATTTTACCGTTGCCGCTGATGATTGTGATGATTGGATTCGGGGGATTTGCCTTTCCGATAATGGGCTTTTTTGTTGTGGAAGGTTACAAGCATACGAAGGATTTGAAAAAATATATCCTGCGGTGTTTGTTTTTCGGAACAATATCCATACCGTTTTATATGATTGTTTTGGGCACGTTCAGGTTCAATATAATGTTCGCGATTGCCGTGAGCCTGATGGTTCTGAAGCTGTACGACACGCTTGATAAAAAGTGGCTGTTCTGGATAATTTTCGTGATTATCTGCATACCGATGCTCGTTTTGTTCGATTGGCTGTTTTTCGGGCCGGTGGTCGTTATGATGTATCGTTTAATTAAGAACGAAACGGCGCGGCGGCTCGTACCCGGAATTGTTTCCGCTGTTGCGTGGTTGATGCTTTCGTTGTTTGCTCTGATGGGGTTGATGGCGTTAAATCCGTTGCTCGAATCGGAAGGGTGGGCAGTTGAACAGCGCGACATGATTTATGCCATGATGGGCAATACAAATGCCGTAATTGCATCGTTATTTTTCCCGGTTGCCTGTGTTCTTGCGGCATTTTTGCTCAAAAATTACAATAACGAAAGAGGCAAAAAGGCGAAATGGATTTTTTACGCATTTTATCCGGTGCATTTGATTATTATTGCGGTGGCCGGATTTATTTTCTTGTAGTAATGCGAATCCGGAGTTCAGAATAACAGCCCGCCGAAAATGCCTTGTGGCGAGCGACCGGTCTTTTTTTTCGGATGCTTTTCCCGAAAAAAAGACATTGAGCGAGACGTTTACAAGGCATCGGCAGGCTGTTATTTCAAGCATGGATTCGCATGTAGTAATTTTTGCGCATTTGTGTTAAAATATGGGGTGCATTAAAAATTAAAAAAACGGAGGAATTTCTATGAAGATGTTTATCGACACTGCAAACGTTACGCACATTCGCGAAATAAACGATTGGGGCGTAATTTGCGGAGTAACTACAAATCCGAGCCTGATTGCCAAAGAAGGCCGCGATTTCAAAGAAGTAGTTAAAGAAATCACCGACATTGTTGACGGCCCTATCAGCGCGGAGGTAATCGACACAAAATCCGACGGCATGGTTAAAGAGGCTCTTGAGCTTGTAAAAATTCACAAGAATATCGTCATAAAAATTCCCATGACAGCGGAAGGTTTAAAGGCAACAAAGCAGCTTACCGCGCAAGGAATCAAAACGAACGTGACCCTTGTTTTTTCTGCGGTGCAGGCACTGCTTGCGGCACGTGCGGGAGCAACTTATGTAAGCCCGTTTCTCGGGCGTCTCGACGACATCGGCATGGACGGCATGAACCTCATCGAAGAAATTTGCGATATTTTCGACGCACACGGCATTGAAACCGAGATTATCGCCGCGTCGATTCGCCACCCGATACACGTTGTAAATGCGGCTCGTTTGGGCGCGCATATTTCGACAATTCCGTATCCGTGTTTTGTGCAAATGCTGAACCATCCCCTCACCGACAGCGGAATCGAGCGATTCCTGAAAGATTGGGAGGGCGTTCCTAAATGATGGAAACGACAGTAATTCTTCGCACCACCCTGTATCAGGCAATGAAGGCTAAGACAAAGGAAGAAATTATTGACGCTATTTCAATCATGTGCAGCAAAGAAGACATCGCAACGGTAAAAGAACAAATTGCAAAAGAACAAGCAGACGCTCGAGGAGGTTCAAATGAATAATCTTTTGACTGAAACAACCGTAAACACCCTGCGCTTTTTGAGCGCGGAAGCGGTTCAGGCCGCAAACAGCGGGCATCCGGGCTTGCCCCTCGGAGCAGCACCCATGGCGGCGGCACTTTGGGGCGGCGTGATGCGTCATAATCCGAAAAACCCCAAGTGGCACAACCGCGACCGCTTTGTTTTGTCCGCCGGACACGGCTCGTCGCTTTTGTACAGCCTGCTGCATGTTTTCGGCTATAAGGTGAGCATCGACGACCTCAAAAATTTCCGCCAATGGGACAGCAAAACTCCCGGGCATCCCGAACGCGGCCACACCGACGGCATTGAAATCACAACCGGTCCGCTCGGGCAGGGCATTGCGAACGCCGTTGGCTTTGCATGGGCGGAAGCGCATCTTGCCGCCACGTTCAACAAGCCCGACGCAAAAATCGTTGACCATTATACTTACGCAATTTGCGGCGACGGTTGCTTGCAGGAAGGCGTTGCCGCCGAAGCGGTATCCCTTGCGGGAACGCTCGGCTTGGGCAAGTTGATTTTGCTTTACGATTCGAATAACATCACAATAGAAGGCAACACGGAAATTTCATTCACCGAAGACGTGTGCAAGCGTTTCGACGCATACGGATGGGACACGCAAAAAGTCGCCGACGGTAACGACTTGTCGGCAATAATCGCCGCAATCGAAGCCGCGAAAAAATCCGACAAACCTTCGCTTATCGAAATTAAGACGATTATCGGCTACGGTTCGCCCAAGCAAGGCACAGCGGGCGTTCACGGTTCGCCCCTCGGCGCGGACGGCATTTCCGCCGCAAAGAAAACCCTCGGCTGGGCGCACGAAGAATCTTTCGTCGTACCCGAAGATGTAAAAACCGCCGCCGCCGAATGGCTTAAAACCGCCGCATCTTGGGAGGCGGACTGGCAAAAAATCGCCGACGACTACAAGGCAAAATATCCCGACGATTGGAAGCAGTGGGAAATTTGGCACAACGACGCGCTTCCCGTTGATTTGGACAACTGGGACGAGTATTGGCAATACGAGGGCAATATCGCAACGCGGGCATCGTCGGAAGTTGTGCTGAACAAATTGGCGGGCGTTGTTCCGAATTTATTCGGCGGCTCTGCCGACCTCGCGCCTTCGACGCTCACAATAATGAAGGAACGCAAAAGTTATTCGAAAGACACGCCCTGCGGCTCGAACCTGCATTTCGGCATACGCGAACATGCCATGACCGCGATTGCGAACGCATTTGCGGCACACGGCGGCTTGCGCCCGTATGTGGCCGGCTTCTTCGTTTTCAGCGACTACATGAAGCCCGCGATGCGCCTTTCCGCGTTGATGAACCTGCCGGTTGTGTACATTATGACCCACGATTCCATCGGCGTCGGCGAAGACGGCCCGACCCATCAACCCATTGAGCAGCTCGCGTCGCTTCGCAGCATTCCGAATTTCACCGTGTTCCGCCCCTGCGACACCAAAGAAACCGCCGCCGCATGGGCATACGCGCTGAAAAAAACCGACGGCCCTACGGCTCTCGTGCTTTCGCGTCAAAACTTGCCGCTGCTGCCCGAAACCGGCAAAGGCGCGTACAACGGCGCATATATATTGAAGGAATCCGTCAATCCCGCCACCGGCAACCCCGATATTTTGCTTATGGCAAGCGGCTCGGAGGTCGAGCTGATTTATAAAGCCGCCGACACGCTTAAAGCAGACGGCATTCACGCCCGCGTAATTTCCGCACCGTCGCTTGAAATTTTCGACGCGCTCTCCGACGCGGAGAAAGAAAAGATTATGCCCAAGGCGGTTCGTGCGCGGCTTGCGGTTGAAGCCGGCTCGACCTTCGGTTGGCACAAATATACCGGCCTCGACGGCGACGTAATCGGCATTGACACTTTTGGCGCGTCTGCTCCTGCTCCGCAGGTTTTCAAGGCGTTCGGGCTGACTGTTGAGAACGTTGTTGCACGGGCGAAGAAGCTCGTTTAAGGTTCGTTACCGACTTCATAAAATTTTATTAAAAACCGCGCGTTTTTGAACGCGCGTTTTTTTTGCATAAATAGAGTTGCGATACGATATTTCCCGACCCATAATAATGACAAACATCCGCAGAAGGCGGCATACGTCTCGCATGGATTATGCCGAGGTTGAGTGTATGGGAAAGTGCGCGGGTAAGCCTTTACAGGTCAACCGTGTACGGGGAAAGAGGCGAGCTTATTCGGGAGCGCGGGCTTTATATGTGGGGGCGCGAATTTTTCGAATTTATCGACACAACCGTAAGCGAAGGCGGAACATATTTTTATTCCCTACGGATAGGTGAATGGGGCGGCGAAAAGCAACCGATTCTGATTGGCGGAAAGCAACAAATGACCGTGTCGGTCACGCGAGTATGAATTCAAACACAAAAAGGCAATCGCGTATTACCGCGCATTGCCTTTTTTATTACATATAATGTGAATCAGGCGTTCAGAATAACACTTCGCCGTAAATGCTCTGTGGCGAGCGATTCGAGTATAAATGAAATGTCGTACATAAGTAACATGAACCGTTCCCGGAAATTTTCCGGGAATCGTGCAGCCGCGAAACACAAAAAACCGCGCGAAGCGGTTTCAGGGCAGGTTCGTTGTAACATTAAAAGCAATCGACCGGTTTTAGTTTTCAGGAGGAGATGAAATGAAAAAAATATTTTTGACAGCAACATTTTTATCAGCAGCAATTTTATTTGCGGCGTGCATCGAAAGCGGCTACCCCGAAGCAAGATGCGGCGGGGCGACCCCGCGCACGGAAGCCGATACATTCAGCCGTCACTTGGAGGGCATTCGGCATCTTGCGGAAACGTCAGATTCGCCGGAATTATCGGAGCATGAAATGCAGTTGCATCGTCTGCGCGAATTTGCCGCAAACCTGAACGCCGGCGGCACGGAGTTGGATGATTTGCGCATTACTCGCATTTGGGGGCATCCGAATCGCTCGCTCGGAACGTGGTGCGACGTGACGGAGCAGGCAAGGCAGGTTTCGTTCGACTTAACTTTTTATCATGAAGACGATTTCAATAACGCCGAGCTCATTGCGGAAATGTTGGATTTTGCGGGAATTCCGGCGGATGAAATTGATATACGCCCGGGCGGAGCGGGTTGGGTTATTCTTTGGGGGCAGGTTGCGGATTTTGAATTTATGCTCGGAAACAGGGCGGTTTATGAAGTTGTCCGCCCGTATTTGCGCCTTCGGGAATTTGCAATGAATGCTAACAGCGGCACAATTTACCGCGACGATGTAATCGTCACAATGATTGAAGATGCTCATCAACACCAACCCCTCGGCGAGGCTGTTCCGTCGCATTTTTCGTCGCGATTCAGGGTCGGGCTGTCTGCCGCTGCGAATCGCGACGAAATTTCCGAAGAAATGTTGGCGTTCGCCGGGTTGGCAGCGGGCGATGTTCAGTTTGTGCCGATGGACGCCCATTCTTGGTATACCGAACAGGATTTTTTGCGCGTCAACGAAGAAATGGGGCAATTTTATTTGCAATTCGAACGTTTGCGTCAATTTTCCGAGTTGGTGCAGGTTCGTACCGCGCGGCGCGGCGTTATGATGGAAACGGTAATGCTGAGTTGGTCGCCGGCGGGTTCGCGGGGAGCGGGTTCGGGTTTTCATGTAGATTTCGCCGAAAAATTTGCCGGTAACAGCGACCTCGAAGAAACACTTTTATTTTTCACCGGCATAAGCCGCGACAATATTGATTTCGGCGTCTGCGAAGGACGTATATTCGGTTGGACGCCGACGAGGCAAAATCTCACGCCGGAGCAAAATGCGGATTTGGACGCGCTCGAAGCATTCAAGCGCGAAGCAAACGCGCCGTTTTGGGCAGACCGTGACATTCACGACCCGGTAATTGTGCGCATAGGATTCGACGGCGATTGGAATTTCGACACGGGTCAATTCTATTTAACCAACTTTGCTGTTTTTCTGTACGACCCGGATTTAACGCAAATTTCCGCGTTAAAAGACGAAATAATTTCCGCAACCGGCGTTGAAAATATAAATCTGCGAGCGTATGTTTCGCGAGAATCGCTGTGGTAACGGCGGTTTGCCGCAAGGCGTTGCGGGCGGATATAAAAACCGTCACCGAAATGCTTTGCGTGCTGTATGAAATGCCGTTCGACGAGCTGCTCGAAGAAAATAAAACGCATTTTGCTGATGCAAACCATGCGTTTTTTCTTGCGTTCGACGGAGATAAACCCGCCGGAGTTTCGCACGTTTCGCTTCGTCGCGAATGGGTAAACGGCACGAGCGACGGCGTGAAAGGCTACATCGAAGCGATTTATGTTCTGCCGGAATATCGCAAGCGCGGAATTGCCGCCGAGCTTGTTAAAGCAGCGGAAAATTGGGCGGCAATGAACGGTTGCCGCGAAATGGCAAGCGATTGTTGGATTAACAACATCGAAAGCTACAATTTTCATTTGAAAATCGGCTACAAGGAAACCGAGCGTTGCATCTTTTTTTTAAAAAAACTCACTGCGGTTAATTACGAAATTCGGGCGGTTGACGATGTTCTGCGCAAAAAAATTCAGCCGATTATTGTGAAAGAATGGGGTTCGCCGCTTCTTGCAATTAACGGGAAACTGTGGGATTCGCGTACAATGTCGGGGTTTGCGGCGATGTGCCGGTCGTCGTGCGGCGACGATGTTTTCGGTTATTTGTTGTACGAATTTCACGGCGGCGTGTGCGAAATCATGTTGCTTCAAAGCGTTGTGCAAAACATCGGCATCGCTTCCGCTTTAATTGAGCGCGTAAAACAACTCGCAAAAGAAAACGGCACAAGCAGAGTTATCGTTCAAACAAGCAACGACAACACTCACGCAATTCGATTTTACCAACGGCGCGGATTTACAATACGAGAAGTACGATTGGGCGCGTTGGAAATCGCAAGACGCTTAAAGCCGTCAATCCCGCTAATCGGCAATGACGGAATCCCCCTGCGCGATGAAATTGAATTTGAACTGCGGATTCGCACCGCACTTGCAAAGCCCTGAAAAATCCGATAAAATCTTAAAAAAATGCGGCAAAGGGGTTGCTTTGATGGAAAAGAAGATTCAGAAGGTTTTGTGCGCAAACAGAGGCGAAATTGCGATTCGTGTGTTCCGGGCGTGTAAAGACCTCGGGCTGAGTACGGTTGCAATTTACGCAAAAGAGGATGCTTATAACATGTTCCGCACAAAAGCGGACGCTTCGTACTTAATTGGTGAAAATCGTTCGCCGCTCGGCGCGTACTTGGACATTGATGCGATAGTTCGCCTCGCAAAAGCGAAAAAAGTTGACGCAATTCATCCGGGATACGGGTTTTTGTCGGAAAACGCGAATTTTGCGCGGGCTTGCGAAGAAAACGGGATTATTTTCATCGGTCCGCCGTCGCATGTTCTCACAAAAATGGGCGATAAATTAAATGCGAAAGAAATCGCGAAAAAATGCAATGTTCCGACGATTCCGGGTACGGAAACGCCCCTTACCGGCGTGGACGAAGCAATAAAACTCGCAAACGAATACGGCTACCCCATCATATTAAAAGCAGCGGCGGGCGGCGGCGGAAAAGGTATGCGCAAAGTTACAAACGACGACGAACTCGCCACCGTTTTCCCCCTTGTGCAAAGCGAAGCGTTAAAATCTTTCGGCAGCGGCGATATTTTTATGGAGAAATTTCTCGTCGAGCCTAAGCATATCGAAATGCAAATTCTGGCGGACAAGCACGGAAATATCGTGCATTTGTACGAGCGCGATTGCTCGTTGCAACGTCGATACCAAAAAATTATCGAAATCGCGCCGTCGGTGTCTGTGCCGCAAAGTACGCTTGAGAAAATTTACGCAGACTCGGTTAAAATCGCCGAATCTGTGAACTATGTAAGCGCGGGAACAGTTGAATTTTTGGTTGACGTCACCGGGAAACACTATTTTATTGAAATGAATCCGCGCATCCAAGTTGAACATACCGTTACGGAAATGATTACGGGAATCGACATCGTGCAGGCGCAAATTCTCGTCGCCGAAGGACACAAACTCTCCGACCCGCTCATTGATATTCCGTCGCAGGAGTCGGTTAAAACGCGGGGCGTGGCAATTCAGTGCCGCGTTACAACGGAAGACCCTGCAAATAATTTCGCGCCGGACATAGGCAAAATTGTGCATTATCGCTCAAGCGGCGGTCACGGCATCCGCAACGACGCCGGCAACTGTTTCAGCGGCGCGGAAATTTTGCCGTACTACGACAGTCTGCTTGTAAAAGTTTGCGCCTACGGGCGTTCATTTGAAGCGTCGATTCGCCGTTCGCGCCGCGCATTGGGCGAAATGCGCATCCAAGGCGTGAAAACGAACATCCAATTTCTCGATAACATTTTGGGGCATCCGAAGTTCCAGGAAGGCGACTGCCACACCACATTCATTGACGACACCCGCGAGCTTTACGAACTTCCGACGTCTCGCGACCGCGACACGAAAATTTTGGCGTACATCGGCGAACTTGCCGTAAACGCCAAAGTTACGGCAACGCGCACTCTCGACCCCGCGCCCGTTCCGGAAGTAAGCGGCAAGCCCAAAGACGGCTTAAAGCAACTCCTCGACGCAAAAGGCCCCGACGCGGTAAAGCAATTCTGCCTCGACAGCAAAAAATTGTTGCTGTCCGACTCAACGCTCCGCGACGCGCATCAAAGTTTGCTTGCAACCCGCGTCCGCACAAAGGATATTGCGGCAATTGCGGATTATACGGCACATGCCCTTTCGGATGCATTTGCCCTCGAATGTTGGGGCGGCGCAACCTTCGATGTGGCGTATCGTTTCCTGAACGAATCCCCGTGGGAACGCTTGGCGATTCTGCGTGAAAAAGTGCCGAACGTGCCGCTTATGATGCTTCTTCGCGGTGCAAACGCCGTCGGTTACACAAGCTATCCCGATAATGTAATTCGCCAATTTATAAAAGAAGCCGCCGACGCCGGCGTTGACGTTTTCCGTGTGTTCGACTCGCTTAACTGGCTGCCGAACATGGAGCTTTCTATTGAAGAAGTCCTGAAAAATAATAAACTCTGCGAGGGGTACATTTGCTACACCGGCGATATTTCCGACCCCGCTCGCGATAAATACAGCCTCGATTATTACGTACGTATGGCGAAAGAACTTGAAAAACGCGGCGTTCATATTTTGGGAATCAAGGATATGTCGGGCTTGCTGAAACCCTACGCGGCGCACAAGCTCGTTTCGACGCTGAAGCAGGAAGTCGGCTTGCCGATTCATTTGCATACCCACGACACAAGCGGAAACGGCGTTGCAACGCTTCTTAAAGCGGCGGAAGCCGGAATCGACATCGTTGACGTTGCGATTGCGTCGATGTCGTCGCTTACAAGCCAACCGTCGATGAACGCCGTTGTTACTGCGTTGGCCGGCACCGAGCGCGACACCGGCATGGACGACCGCAAACTTCTGCCCATCGCCGAATATTGGGAACATGCGCGGAAATTCTACACATCCTTCGAAGAGGGGCTTACGTCCCCCACAACCGACATTTACCTCTACGAAATGCCCGGCGGGCAGTACACAAATTTGCGCGCGCAGGTTGAAAGCGTGGGGCTTGGTTCGCGTTGGTCGGAAGTCAAGGAAAATTACAAAAATGTCAACGATATGCTCGGCGACATCGTGAAAGTTACGCCGTCGTCGAAAATGGTGGGAGACTTTGCAATCTTTATGACGCAAAACGATTTAACGCCGGAAAATCTCGTTGAAAAGGCGAAAAATCTTGCGTTCCCCGATTCGATTGTAAGTTATTTTTCCGGCATGATGGGGCAACCCGAAGGCGGATTCCCCAAAAATATTCAGGAAATCGTTCTCAAGGGCAAGGAGGCGATTACCTGTCGCCCCGGCGAGCATCTCGCGCCGCTTAATTTCGACGATGTGCGTGACGAAATGAAAGATTTTTGCCCCGAGCCGACCATGCAGGACATTGTTTCCTACGCGCTGTATCCGAAAGTTGTAAAGGATTATTTCGCGCACAAGCGTGATAATTCCAACCTTTCCGGGCTTGATACGTCGGTTTTCTTCGGCGGATTGCGTCCCGGCGAAGCCACGGAAGTCGAAATCGAAGAGGGCAAAACGCTCCTTATTAAACTCGTTTTAATCGGCGAGCCGGACGAGGAAAATTATCGTCGCGTGGTGTTCGAATTGAACGGCAGCCGTCGTGAAGTAAGCGTTTTGGACAAAACCGAGTCGAAATCCGGCGCGGCTTCGTCCCAAGCCCCCACCGCCGACCCCAACAATCCCAAAGATGTCGGCGCGACTTTGCCCGGCATGGTAAGCAAAATCATGGTTGCGCAAGGCAAAGCCGTTAAAGAAAACGACGTTGTTGCCGTAATCGAAGCCATGAAAATGGAAACGACAATTGTGAGCAAATGCTCGGGCGTTGTCGGGCAAATTTATGTAAAAGAAGGGCAACCGGTTAAAGCCGGCGAGCTGATGATGGTAATTGAATAGCCCGCCCGCCGCCCGCCAAGCGGGCAATGAACACCGGGGGCATATGCCGGGAGCGACATGTTCCCTCGAAGCCGGAAGCAAAGTTTTTTTGGAGGCGGTGAGAATATGGGAATGTCGAACGAGCAGTTTGACTCTTACAAGGCACAGCTTGTTTTAAATTTGCAACGGGCGCAAAAGGAAATTGCGGAAAAAGGAAAAAGCGAAACGCTTGACCAAGTTGTTGATAATTTGAACAGAGAATTAAAAAAGCCGTAACTTTTTCATCGCGTGTAAAATCCTATTGGTAGCTGTAGAGCAACCGATAGGATTTTTTTTGCGCGGAAAACTGCTCCGGCTTCAAGCAAAAGTGCGAGTGGTTGGGGGTGAAACAAGAGCGTTTTTGTCTTGTTTCACTATATTATAATTTGACGCCCCGCTTTCGCCTGTGTATAATTTGGAGAAAAATGTTGAAAAGGAGAATGTTTATGGACGAACATACCATCTCATCCCCTCCCGAACCGCCGCTCCGACAACACGAGCCGCAACCTCCCCAAACCGGCACGCGAAGCCGCTCGATTTGCGGTGCGATTGCAATTTTATCGAGTGCGTTCGGGGCAAATTTAGGCATACACAACTTTATGTTGGGACGCACGGGACTCGGAATTGCGCAACTTGTTATAACCGTATTGAATTTTTTCGGAATACTTATTTCGGTCGCGCTTATGGCAATTGTTATCGGCGTGATTACTATTTGGTTCAATCTTGCAATAATGCTCGGTATGTCAATATGGGGGATAGTTGAGGGCGTTTTGATTCTCGCAAAAAAAGACTTCCGCGACGGGAACGGAATGCTTTTGAAAAACGACCTGAACCCGTCGTTGCCTCCGGAACATGAAGGCGTTGTCGGCGAAAAAAGCAGATTGGCCTGCGGGCTTATCGGCATTTTTTTGGGAGGACTCGGTATACACAATTTCATGTTGGGTTATACCGCAAAGGGAATCACACAACTTGTATTTTTTATTATTTGCGCGATAACAGTATGGTTCGGAGTCGGCTTGATTCCGCTCCTCCTTATGATTGGGTGGAGCTTGGCTGACGGAATTATTATTTTAACGAATAAAAGATATATCGACGCAGACGGTAAGCTGTTGACCGACTGAACCTGTGCGGGGCAGGTCATTTTATTGGAGGGGCATGACATTGGACATTAAAAATATGAACTACAAAGAACTTTTAGCTCCTACCCCGAAGTTGGCGGAAGGGCAAGTTGCAGAGGTCGGCAACAGAAGTCGCATGATAGTAGGGCTTGCGGCAATTATTCTCGGAATGTTCGGTATTCATCATTTTATTTTGGGCTTCAAACAGAAGGGAATATTTCACGTAATTGCGTGTGTTGTGAGCCAGTTGCTTTTTGTTGCTTTCGTTGTAATCGGCATGGTGCTTACAATGGTTACTCTCGTTTTGGGCGTTCCGTTTTTCATTCTTGCCGGCTTGACCATTGTCATAGATATGGTGTTGGGAATTAAATCGTTGGTTGAGGGTATTCTCATTTTTACAAACAAAGATTACCTCGATGCAGACGGCAAATTGCTAAAAGACTAGGGTGCGTAGTTGCTGCTAATAATCTATTGGAGGAGATAGCATGAGGAGCTTAAACGCTAGAATTAAGAAATATTATAAACATTGTATAATTGTCATTTTCAATGTGTCCATGTTTCTTTTGGCTGTATATCCCATTTTCATTGACGGAGCGTCACATAGTATTGTCATAGTTGGCATACTGATTGTAATTACCAGTGTTTTTTTATCTGTCTCCTCAATTTATATGGGACACCGTCTCGGTTTGCTTTCGAAAAAAAACTGTTTGCAAGATGAATTTCTTTCTGAGCTAGTAGGATTTAATAGAAACATTGTTCGAATGCTGAATAAGATAATTTCTCAGCTATATTCCAAAAAAAACGAATATAATGAAGCTGTAGTTGCTTTAGACGCTGTTGTAGCATTATCTGATGATGTGAAAAAAGCCCAAATTGAGAATCTCAAAAAATCATTCGCAAACGGCACTGTCAGCGATTACAATCGTTTTTTAGAAAACGTTTTGGAGCAGTTAAAGGGGGTTTTGGATTTATGGTTACAGACAAAAGGCATCTCTTCTTTAAAGGTGTCTATTGCTGTGAAGCAGTTCAACGTAACTGTTTATGATTTGGATGGGCGTACTGATACAGTAATAGTAAAAACTATATTTAGGGATAGGCACACATGGCAAAAGGGGGATAGGGAGATAAGAGATTCCGTTTACAAAATAATGAAAAATTCTGCGTTTACTTATTGTCTGTAAGATAAGTATTTCATAAAAAATAATATCGCAGTTGGAGATAAAAGTTACGCAAATGAGAACAAGGATTTTCCACATCATTATAATTGCACTGTCGTTGTTCCGATTATATATAAGAAACCAGAACCAGAAAAAAATAAATTTTATGGATACCTTGCGTGCGACACAAAGAACACGGAAGGCTCCGATGAAGAAATTTTTGATGAAAAAGTAGCGGATATTATGTGTGCGACCGCAAATATTATAGGGATTTACCTTGATGAGATGAGGTTTAATTGGGAACAAATAACAAGCAAAAATTTTTTGGAGTCCATACATGAAGGAAAGGCTTTGACTTTGTGAGGCGTCTTGCTGCTACTGTTGGCACACCCTAGAGCGCATTTTCACCAACGCCCGCTCTTATCGACTCAAGGAGAAGCTGAAATCCGTTTTTCATAAACTCTTCTTTTGAAATGCCCATTTTGTGACGAATGAAATTTTCTTTTTTGTGCGCGCTTTCGATTATGCCGCAAATCGCGCTCCATAAAATGTAGGTTGCTTGCGGCGGCGATTCAAGTTCGCGTACATATCCGTCGGTTACGCAGATTTTTAAATACACTTCGATTGTTTCGCAAATTTGCTCGTTAAGCGTGTAAATTTGCGACAAAAGCGTATTCGAGCGAAATTCCGGAATTTTCATTTCGCTTAAAAGTGTTTCGAAATACATAGGATATTCGCTGTAAAATCGTGCCACGGTGCAGCAAATTGCAAAAAAACTGTCGGGGAATTGCGTCGAAAATCGCAAACAATCCTCGATATTTTTTTTCAACAAAACGAGATGGTCAAGCACAATATAATTTAATATTTCATCTTTGCTTTCAAAGTAGGCGTAAATTGTGGATTTGCTGTACTCCGCTTTTTTTGCGATGTCGTCCATGGTGGTTTGCGCCACGCCTTTTTCGGAAAAAAGTTCCTTCGCCGCCGCAAGAATATTGCTTGCGTTAAATTCAACCAGTCGCTGTTTTTTGCTCATTTTTCCTCTGCTCCCTTTTTTTAGTATGTTTATCGTACCGCAAGTCCGGTTAAAATACAAGATGAATAGTTTCGCGAAAATTGATTCGCAAGAATAAGATTTTGGGGCTTCGCCCCAAACCCCACAAACTTTTTGAAAAAAGTTTGACAAAAACTTTCTTAAAAATCGCGCTTCGCGCGATTTTTGATAATTTTTGCCCCGCTTTTTTTAAAAAGCGGGTGGGGTGCGGGGCAACGCCCCGCAAGTTATCGAAAATTGATTTTCGTGCCGGTTTCATGTTAGAATCGTCATAAAATTTCGGCGGGAGGCTTGATATGCGCTTACATATAAACGGCGCGGCGTGTAATTTTTTCGAAGGACAAACCATTTTGCAGGTTGCCGGTGAAAATAATATTTTTATTCCGACGCTGTGTTTCGGCGAAGGGCTTGCGCCGAGCGGCTCGTGCGGAATTTGCATAGTTGAAGTTGAAGGAAAACTGCTTCGCGCCTGCGCAACGGCGGCTCGCGACGGCATGGAAATTTTCACGGATTCGCCGGCGGTTACGGCGTCGCGCAAAACGCTTTTGGAGCTGACGCTTTCCGCGCATTCCGGCGATTGCGTTGCGCCGTGCAAAATTGCTTGCCCCGCGCAAACCGATTGTCAGGGATTTATCGCGCTTATCGCGGCGGGAAAATTTCGCGAAGCTGTTGAGCTTATGCACGATGCGCATCCGTTTCCCGCGTCGATTTCGCGAATTTGCCCGCGCCCCTGCGAAGAAAAATGTCGTCGCAAGCTCAAAGATGAGGCGATTAACATTGCGGGAATCAAGCGATTTGCGGCGGATTATTTGATTTCATCCGAGCAATTCATTGCGCCGACAATCGCGCCCGAAACGGGACGGTCGGCGGCGATTGTCGGCGGCGGACCGGCGGGATTAACAGCGGCGTTTTTTCTGAAAAAGGCGGGATACGCCGTCGCTGTTTTTGAAGCGATGCCGAAATTCGGCGGCTTGCTTCGCTACGGAATCCCGGAATATCGTTTGCCCAAAGCAATTCTCGACGCGGAAATCGGCGCGCTTGAACGCATGGGCATCAGCTTGTTTCCGGGCGTTGCGATCGGGCGCGATTTGGCGTTGGAATTTTTGCAAAAACGTTACGATGCCGTGATTATTTCCGTCGGAGCGGGCGTAAGCAAGCCGATTATGTGCAAGGGCGAAAATTTCGCCGGCGTTTTAGGAGGCATCGACTTTCTCAAGGCCGCAGCGGAAAACCGACCGCCGAAAATCGGTCGGAGAGTGGTTGTAATCGGCGGAAGCAATACGGCCATGGACGCGGCGCGAACAGCGCGACGTCTCGGCGCGGATGTAACTGTTGCGTATCGCCGCACGCGCGACGAAATGCCCGCCGAAAAAATCGAAATCGAAGAGGCTCTTGCCGAAGGCGTGCAGTTTAATTTCCTTGCTGCGCCGCTTGAAATTTTGGCGGAAAACGACCGCGTAACCGGCATAAAATTGCAAAAAATGACGCTCGGCGAGCCGGACGCAAGCGGTCGCCGAAGCCCCGTTCCCGTTGAAGGCGGAGAGGAAACCCTCGCCGCTGATACAATCATCGCCGCAATCGGGCAGGATGTAACAACGGCCGGGCTTAACCCGCTTGAAAATCTCAAAGTTGACGAAAATTTTCGCACAAATCTGCCCGGCGTTTTCGCAATCGGCGACGCAACGGGCAAAAGTTGGTACGCAATCGACGCAATCGGACACGGCAGAAAGGTTGCGGAAATTGTTGCCGCCGGAATTTCCGAGCAGTTACCGGAAATTCTCGTGCGCGAAGAAAGCCCGACTTTGCCCGAAGTAAGCACAGCGTCGCGGCAAAACGCGGCGCATAATACCCCGGAGGATGTTCGCGGGAATTTCGCGCCGGTGCAGGCAGAGCTTTCGCCCGCCGAAGTTGCCGCCGAAGCCGCGAGATGTCTTTCTTGCGGATGCCCGGATTTTTTCGAGTGCAAGTTGGTCGCTCTCGCGAATCTTTACGGCGCGAAGTCGGATAAATTTTCGGAAAAATTCCACAAACGCCCGAAGCACGAAATCGACTTCAGCAATTTTTATTTCCGCCGCGATATGAATAAATGCGTACTTTGCGGGCTTTGCGTTGCTGCGTGTTCGGCAAAACCGGGCGAAGGCGAGGCAATCAGCGCGACAAATCGCGGATTTGATACGACGATTGCGGCGGCGTTTAACTCGCCGCTTCAAAATCGCGACGAATGTCGGCTTTGCGGAAATTGCGTTTCGCGCTGTCCCGTTGGCGCGCTCGTTGAAACAAGCCCGCTGCCTAAGCCGCTCGTTACCCGCGAGGATATTTGCGAAACAACCTGCACTCTTTGCGGCAACGGTTGCGGTGTTAAAATTGCAACGAAAGCCGGCGAAATTTTGCGATGCTTACCGGCATCGGACGGGCTGTGCGAAAACGGGCGTTTCGGATTTTTGAATTTCGGCGAAAAAATCGTAACGCCGCTTGTGCGTCGTGACGGAATACTTCGCCGCGCAACCCTGCGCGACGCCGCAAAAGCTGTGCGCGAAGGGCTTAATGTTCTTACGGCGCAATACGGCGCGGAAAGCATCGGCATCGCCGTTTCGCCGCGCTATGTAAATGAAGACATCGCCGCGATTTGCGATTTTGCAACGCGCATCGGAACGCCGCATGTGTTCACATTTGCCGATGTCGCCGACGAAGCGGCGGATTCGCTCGCCTCCGAGGACGCGCATACAAACTCCGGCGATTCCCCTGAAACCGATTCTTCGAACCGCAAAAAAACTTATTGCAACACCCTCGGATTGAAAAATTTCGGCGTAAGCACCGAAAATTTTTTGCAAAAAATTCACGCCGGCGAAATCAAGGGGCTTGTTGTTTTCGGCGATGACATTCCTGCCGAGATTGCACCGCTCGAATTTCTCGCCGTTCAAGCTGCGTACACCGCAAAAATCACGTCAAAACCCGCTCGGGATGCGCTGGTTGTTTTGCCCGCGCCGGGCTTCGGCGAGGTAAGCGGAATGATTTACAGCCGCCGACACGCGACGTCACACACTCTCGAAGTTCAAGCTATTTTCTGCCGCGACGACGAAGCGGAGACCGTTCCCCGTCTCATCGCCCTTGAAAGTCCTGTTAATGCTGCATTGCCGCCGGCCTGCGGCTTTCAAACGCGAGAGTTGGTGCAAATGTTATGAAAATCACGACTATCCGCCACGGCGAAACCGATTGGAACGCTGCGAGAAAAATTCAGGGTCACACCGATATTCCGCTGAACGCAGTCGGGTTGAATCAAGCGGAGCGACTTGCGGCGCGTCTTGCCGACGAACCGTGCGACGCAATTTTTACAAGCGATTTGCTCCGCGCGAGAAAAACCGCCGAAATTATTAACACGCATCATAATGCGCCGCTTATCGCGTCGTTTAATTTGCGAGAACGAAATTGCGGCGAATTTGAAGGGCAGCTTCTTTCAGACCCCGATATTCGCGCGGCTTTTTTTGTGTATCTCGACGCGACCGTTAATATGTATTTTCCCAAAATTCATGCCGAGCTTGAAAAAATTTTGAGCGGCGGTTATAAAAATATTTTTATCGTTGGGCATTACGGCACGGCGATGGCAATTTTGTACGGACTTTTGCAAATTCCCGCCGAAGAACGCGGGCGTTACACAATCGGCAACACCGCAATCAATGCATTTGAAATCGGTTCGGACGACAAATTTTTTTTGTCGCTTGAAAACGATACGGCGCATTTATTGTAAAAATGTTATACTCCAAAAAAACGGAAACGGAGTGGCTTAAAATGAAAAGAATTATTGCGGTTACAAACCAAAAAGGCGGCGTAGGCAAAACCACAACGAACATCAATTTGGCAACGTGTCTCGCGCAGGCGGGAAAATCGGTGCTTGTGTGCGACATGGACCCGCAGGGAAACACAACAAGCGGCCTCGGCATCGACAAGCACTCGTTGGAGAAGTCGATATATACGTTGCTTTTGGGCGATTCGTACCTCGAAGAAGTCGCGCTTAAAATCGAAGGCATCGAAGGGCTTTTTGTGTTGCCCGCAAATATCGACCTTGCCGGCGCGGAAATTGAAATGTTGGACATGCCTTCTCGTGAATTTCGCCTTCGCGACGTGCTTGCACACGCAAAATATTTGTATGATTACATAATGATTGACTGTCCGCCGTCGCTGAATATTTTGACGCTTAATGCGTTATGTGCGGCGGATTCGGTTCTTGTGCCGATTCAGTGCGAATACTATGCACTGGAGGGCTTGACTCAACTTATGCATACAATTAACCTCGTTCACGGCAAGCTGAACCCGCGCCTCGCGCTCGAAGGCGTTGTTTTTACAATGTACGACGCGCGAACAAATTTAAGCGCGCAGGTTGTTGACGAAGTGAAATCGCATCTTGAAGACCAAACATACAGCACAATTATTCCGCGAAATGTGCGCTTGTCGGAAGCCCCCTCGCACGGCTTGCCGATTTCGCTTTACGCTCCGGGTTCAAAAGGCGCGGAAGCATACGAACAACTTGCTCGTGAGGTTATGGCTAAAAATTTCTTGGGAGATGAACCGCAGAAGGAGTTGCTGTAATATGAAAAAAACAGCAGGTTTAGGCAAGGGTCTCGGGGCGTTAATAAGCGGCGTATCGGCCGGCGCGGAGAAAACACGCGCGTTGGAAACGTCGGTTCAGGGCGGCGAAGATGACGTTTTTTCATACGCGCAGCCCGCCATTGACGGCGGCGTTTTAATGGTTGATATTCGCAAGGTTGAGCCTAACCCGACACAGCCTCGGCAATATTTTAACGAGGAAGCGTTGGATGAACTCGCCGAATCTATGCAAAATTTCGGCATTGTTCAGCCGCTTTTGGTTACGGCGGAAGGCGACCGTTTTACCATTATCGCCGGCGAACGGCGTTATCGTGCGGCGCGCAAGGCGCAAATCGCCGAAATTCCGGTAATCGTCAAGGATTATACCGAAATGGAAATTTTGCAGGTCGCGCTGATTGAAAATATTCAGCGGCAGGACTTGACCTCCATCGAAGAGGCCATGTGCTACAAACGCCTCATGGACGATTTCTTTTTTTCGCCCGACGACGTTGCCGGAAAACTCGGCAAGCGCAAGCACGCCGTTATTTCCGCGCTGCATCTCTTGGAACTCGGCTTGCGCGCGCGCGAACTCGCGTCCGAGGGCAAAATCACGGCAAGTCATGCCAAAGTCTTGTTAAACGTCGAAGACGATGAGCTTCAGGCCGCCTGCGCCGAGCGAATCGCCGAATCCGGGCTGTCCGTTCGCGAATCGGAAGCGTTCGTTGCGGCGATGCTCAAATCCGCCGCGAAAAAAGCCGAGTCTTCCGCACTTGACGAACCTTCCCGCGAAGAAAAAACCGCTTCCGAAAACGTTCGCAAGGCATATCGCGCCGCCGAAGCCGAACTCAAGGGCGTTCTCGGCTCGCAGGTTCACATTGTTCCCGGCAAGAAAAAGAGCAAAATCGAAATAGAATACTACTCCGGCGAGGAGCTCGAACGTTTGCTCGCGATTTTCCGGAAGATTTCTTAGTTTTTTAATGATTTTTGGGGCTTCGCCCCAAACCCCACGAACTTTTTAAAAAAAGTTCGACAAAAACTTTATTAAAATCGCGCGATGCGCGATTTTTTTAAGCGGGTAGGGCGAACGACCTTGAGAACCGTGAAGGCGAGGCGGGAAATCGCGGGCTTCAGCGGAGAGTGTTGAAAAATAGCTTGAGGGTACGGGCAAAGAACGCCCGCCATTGCTGTGCCTGCATCGCAGGAAAATGACGGTTTCAGGTCATTTTCCGAGATGCGGCATATGCGAA
>WQVC01000036.1 GCA_009781765.1 Defluviitaleaceae bacterium
GCAGATTTTTTGCCGTCCCTTCGGGCTTTTTTATTTCCGCGTGAGGCGGGGCGTGTCAGAGTTTTGCCCGCCTCATGCGCAATTTTTTGAGTTTTTTTGAAAGGTGCTGATTTTTGTGAAAAAATCAACGTCAATCCGACGAAAGGTGCGAGAGGAAGAAGGCGCAGAGCTTCGCCGCAAAATAGGCGCACGTATAAGGGAATTGCGAAAAAGCAAGAACATGACAATCAAAGAACTTGCGCAACAAATGGACATAACTCCGGGCTTTTTTGGGATGGTTGAGCGCGGGCATAGAGGTTTTACGAACTACCGAATCTTGTTGCTGAGTAAAGTTCTCAACACGTCTGTGCATTATCTTGTTACCGGAAAGCATGTTTGACGAGGGTTAAGAGCCAAGGATTGCAGATTTTCGGACAGATTTGTCGGCGACCGGCTTTCTCGAGTTTTTCGAGAGAGCCGGTCGTTTTTTTATATCGAAAGCCGAAGAATATCCCGCGTGTTTCGGGTAAAATTCTCGAAGATTCGACACACGCGGATAATATTTGACAAAATATAGAACTTATTGCTAGGATGGCAATAAGGCATGCCGCGTTATTTTAAATACATTTTTAATGTTATGCTACGCAATCAAATCACAGGAGAGTATTGGTTATGAAAACTCTCAATATGCGAGTTGGTGAGAGCAATCATTATTGGTTTCGCTTTTCGATGTTGAAAATTTCAATTGATATCTCTCATCTGCTATTGTAAAATACTTCCAAAATGGAGTGTGAACTCTCTAGGTTTATTATGCTATGGATTTGCTCTTTGTTAATTGGGTGACAAGGAAAGAGGACATTCGCTTTGGATGAGATAAAATATATGCGCGTTTCACTTACGACAGATTGCAATAAAAGCTGTTGGTATTGCTTTAATGAAGGACAAACGTATGAGATTAAAACTCTTGAGGATATTGATGGTTTTAAATGGTTTATCAAGCAAATGGTAATCAATTACAGCACGCAACTTGTTCGATTTACTGGCGGCGAACCATTGATGCATCCTGCTGCTATAAAGATGGTGCATATAACAAAAACTGCGGGCGTTAAAAAAGTCGGAATAACAACCAATGGTGTGTTAGTTGAGAAGCACATAGATAAGCTTGCAGAACATGGGCTCGATTCCTGTGCAGTACACTTGTGTCATTTAGATGAACAGCAGAAAGCAAATTTACAACTTGTAACGAATCAGATGACTACTTTAGTAAATCGTTTTGCCAGAACAAGATTTAATGTCGTTTTGGTAAAAAGTAATTTTTTGCGAGTAGAGGAGCTTATTGGACATATAGCAGATAGAGGAATAAAGATACAAATTTTAGACCTTTTGCGAACAGACCGTATTCGTAAAGTTAAATTTGAGGAGGAGTATTGCGAACTTAACTCACTTCATAAAAAATTGCGGCGTCACGACTTTAAGAAAACTAATGAAAATAAAAATGTGAAAATATTTAGACGAGATAGGACGATTATCAAGTTGGTTGAGCATTATGCAAATTTGGGACTACAAAAGTCCTACTGCACGCGACAGTTGGCCTACAACCCCATTCTTTTGACCCCAGATTTTCATCTGTCTTATTGCACACATTTTAACAAACCCACCTATTCTATTTCCGATGCAGTTAGCAACCAAGATGTTCTCATGTTGCGTGATGTTATACAGCGTATGAAACAAGATGCTGTTGCGTGTACTGCTTGCTCCGACCGCGTGGTTTTAGAGGATTTGAAATATTAATTTTCTGCTAAAATTTTGACGTAGGATAATGTGTTTGGGACAAGCGTTCAAGATATGCTCAATACAATTATAAGTACCATATACTTCACAATTAGAGGGTGAGATAGTGAGCAAAATTTTGCAAAATGTTGAAAAAAACGAAACTATAGTACGCAACAACGCATCCCTCGCTGCAATAATTGTGTTGATATTAAATACAATAGCGAATGTTGCTCCTCAATTTTGGGACTGGCTCTATATTCCGAGTTTGTTTTTTTTAGGTATAGTCATACTGGTGTTGAATGTAGGCTCTTTCACGCTACTTTACTTCATTATCAGCCAAATTCACAAGCTTCTCTGGTATAAAGTTGTTCATCGTAGTTGGGATTTAAGAAAGGAGTGGCATGTTATACAAACTGATGACAATAAGCCAACATATTTAAGGGTTGGAAAAGTCTGCGTAACTCAAAATTACTACCAAGTTCATATGACAGCAACTACATATGATGTTAGGTATGACAATGTTGCTAATGAATGGGTGCCGGACAAGTCTGAATCCACTGAATGGAAAGAAGATTTATTTTTATCTGACGATGATGACATGTGTGGCTTGTATTCGGCAAAAAGAGCCAGCAATGAAATACGAAGAGGATTTCATGATTTTAAACTGGAGAAGCATTCCGCCGCATGTAAATGTGATGTAAAACAACAGAAAAGTTGCATGAAGTCAATCAGACACATAAATGGCACTTTTTGCGACATTGTTTATGCAAAGGACAATGATTCTCGTGTTGGCATCATTAGGTTGTACAGAGAGTATGAAAAATTCGATTCTGTAATTATTGAAATTTGTCGCCATATTTGCAAGAAACACCCAGAAGTTTTAGAAAACGGAGTATTCCACAGTAAAGTCAAATAGCATTTTGGAGGTTACCAACAATGACACTTTCATCTTTTGAATCTGTTAGAATTTGTATGGGGGAGCTTGACGAATATTACGAAGATTTTTATGGCTATGGTAGCAGAGCACTCATTGTTACCGGGAAGTCTTCTGCTAAAAATGGCGCATTAGGCGATGTCCTTCGTATCCTGAAAAAATTGGAAATCGACTGCATTGTTTATAATAATGTAACCCAAAATCCACCCATTGAAAGTGTCTCTGAATGTGCTACTATCGGACTCGACTTTAAGGCAGATTTCATTATTGCTATAGGAGGAGGGTCAGCAATTGATGTGGCGAAAGCTGCAAGCGTGTTGATTACATGTGAAAATCCTAACGACACTACAATATTGTTCTGTGATGGTTTAGATGAGTTCATTCCTGTTATTGCCGTTCCAACTACTGCAGGAACAGGTAGTGAGTCAACGGGTTCGGCAATACTAACAAGCCATGAACAGAAAACTAAAGTGTCCATAAAGCGGCGTGTATACTGCAAAAAGGCTTTTATAAACGTTAATTATACGATAGGATTACCAGATGAAGTAACACTGAGTACCGCTATCGATGTTTTGAGCCATTATATTGATGGATATATGTCCACAAATGCTAATTTGGAAACCGATGCATTAGCTGAAAACGGATTCAGAGAATTTTCAAAACTTTTACAAAATATTGCAAAAAGAGATTTTGATTTAAATTTTCGCAAAAAAATTATGATGATGTCAAATTGTGCGGGACATGTTATTTCAGTTACAAGAACAACGCTTCCGCATATACTTGGATATCCGCTAACATACCAGAAACGTGTTCTTCATGGATTTTCGTGTGGATTACTTACCTATAAATTCCTCGAATTTCACAAAGATACAAAGAAAAAGACTCGTCTTTTAGATTTATGTGGATTCACGGAAAATGGTGATTTTGGTTTATTTATGAAGAGCGTTTGCCCGAATCCTAATTGTACTGAGGTCGATATCCAACGATATACTGATACTGTTTGGGCAGATAGGTCGAGGTTGCACACACATCCGTTTGATGTGGAACGTGAAGATATACTAAACATTTACAGAGAGAGTTTACTTATATAGCCTTGTACTTTCTGTTCAAAAACGAAATCAGCATTGTCCACAAGTTGTCTTGTGTTTGAAATTACAACGCCCCAAAGTGAAAAAGGGGAGGGCCTGAAAACTGCGTTCTGCAATTTCGCAACCTCTCCCATCTTTCATGGTTTGAATCAATACTTATTCGACGAGCAGCACCTTGACGGCTTCTTGCTTAACAAGCCGTCCATCAACAAACAACGTGCCAATGAAACCCGTTAAGCCGAATGCGACAAACCGTTCACGAAGCGGACGAAGCGAAATACCGCCGCGTTCAATCAGCCAGCAGAAAGAACAGTCACCAAACAAGATAGGCTTCGCGCCTTTCAGGCATATGAGATAAGGTGTACACGGGCATACCCAATATGGTGGAATCGGCGTGATTCCAACGCGGATTGCCAACGGAATCTTTGAGTGTCCGTAAATGCAGTGTCGTTTTGTCGTTGATGAGCCACGCTCCATTACGGCGATATTCTGCTTCGAGGGAGAAGTAGAGTGGAATTACATCGTCATAGCCAATTGTCGTACAGCTTACTCCTTTTTCCGCGCCTTTGGTCGGGTCGTTTGCCATTCAAGACGACCGCATTATGTTGGAAGAAGTTGACGGGCGAATATGTTACGGCTATTCCGGCATTCCTGCACCGAGAATGCTTGCAAGAGAAGTAACAACAACGCACCGGGGCGAACGAGACATATAAATTTTTCAATACGCAGGAGATGTAACGCTGATAAGCCTGTGCGGAGTTTTATCTCAAATGCCGGAATTGGTTAATGATAACTTCCATTTTCCGCTGTGGCTTTCTGACCCGCCTGACTATGAACATGAAGTGCAATATATTTTGTATCACGAGTTGCCGTATTCAAGTTTGTGGAGATTGTTGATGGGTTGAGTGAAGATAGACCAAGCCGTTTGCTGTATGAACGGCAATGCGCCAATGTTTCATGCGCACAAGATAATTCGCATAACTCGACGTTGCTTCGAATGAACTGCATGGCTCATTCCGGCTCGACTGTCAAAAAACCGTCACAATTGTGACGGTTTTTTGATTCCTTATCAGCATCAGCTCGGGGTGTGTTCCCGCTTTCGCTACAGCAAATTTCCCGCACCCGAAGCAAAAACTGCTGTAACGCTCGTCGTTTTGGTGCATTACAGCGAGCGACTTTTAGAGCCGTGAAGCGAGCGGAAAATCGCGCGACACACTCCCTAACGCATTCAAATTCTCGCAACAGGCGCGTATATCTGCATAACGGATTGCTCGCCGTCGAAGTCCCTGCCGTACACTTCGATGGTCGGGTATTTATCAAATGCGGACGTGCGGTGAGGTTCGTCGTGGGTTTTGTATCCTGATGACGGCAACCACTTGGAATAGAACGTGCGCCAGAAATCTCCGGTCAGAATTATGGCTAATGTGGTGTTGAATACTGCAATTTCGCTTGCATGAAATTTCCTCCCGACCAAACCGACAGGCAGATTGTCAAGATTTTTAACTTCGACTCCGATAAAATATTTTGCTTTGTTGTCGGCGGTTTCGCTGTGTGTTATGCCGTAAACAACGCCGTCAAGCAGTTGGTCGGAGATTTGTTCCGCAATTTTTTCTTTGCTCCAAACTTCCCATAACCCGCCTATCGGCGATGTTCCGTCATCGCTGTTGTAGTGGATGTCAACCTCAACGCCCACCACGTAAAAGGCGTCTTTGTGCATGAACCTCACGTTTTCAAAACATTGCATAAGTTCCATAGATGCAGTCCTCCCTGCAAGCCATAAATTTTCCGGGGGAAACGGGCTGACGGACAGCTTTTGCAAACGGAACTGTGCCGGCGATGTTCCGTACATCTGCGAGAAACTCCGTGTAAATGCCTGTTGCGAAGAAAAGCCGTGCGCATAGGCTATCTCGACCAACGGCTTGCTGCTGTCGCGCAAGTCTGACGCTGCGCAATACAAACGGTATCGGTTCAGATAATTTTTGACCGTGTAACCTGTAAATGTGCGAAACATAAAAGAAAAATATGACGGTGACAGGCACACATCCGCCGCGATGTCAGCCACGGTAATCGGCTCGTTGTACTGCGCGCGAATATACAATGTCGATTCGCAAATGATTTGCTCAATGTCCATTCAGTTCACCTCCCTCTCGGAAGAGTGTTGAAAAAATTACACTTTCGCATATGCCGCATCTCGGAAAATGACCTGAAACCGTCATTTTCCTGCGATGCCGGCACAGCTCAAGCTGTTTTTCAGCACTCTTCTCGGATAATTTTATTGTAGCAGAGCCACTTTTCGCTGTATTATCAAAAACAACTTTGTTTGCTGTAACGAACGCATGAATAAGATTTTGGGGGCTTCGCCCCCTCTCACGCGCTACGCGCGTTGGCCGGGCGGCCTCGCTGACGCGACCCGGCTTCGCCGGAGTCAGCCCCACCCGCTTTTTAAAGGGTGGCGCGGGAAACGTTCGCTTCGCTCACTGCGCCCTTCAAAAGCGGGGCAAAAATTATCAAAAAAAATCGCGCGAAGCGCGATTTTTCATAAAGTTTTTGTCAAACTTTAAAGGGCGCAGTAAGCGAAGCGCACGCGCCACCCTTCAAAAAGTTTGCCTTCATCTTCATCTCATCTCAATCTCATCACATCTTAAAATACGCAACAAGCTGCTGTAAAAGCTCGGCCTGCGAAGTAAGCTCCTCGCTTGCTGCGGCGGTTTCTTCGCTTACAGCGGAGTTCGATTGAACAATTTGCGAAACCTGTTGCAGTGCCAAAACAATTTGCGAAATTGCCTCGGCCTGTTCCTGCGAAGCGGCGGAAATCGAACTCACAACATCCAGAACTTTATTTGCGTTTTCGACGATTGCATCAAGAGTTTCGGCGGTGGAGCGCGCAACGCTCGCGCCGGAATCAACCGTGCTCACGGATGTGCCGATAAGCGAGGTTGTTTCTGCCGCCGCCTGTTGCGAACGCGCGGCAAGCGAGCGCACTTCTTCGGCAACAACCGCGAAACCTTTTCCGTGTTCGCCGGCACGAGCGGCTTCAACTGCGGCGTTAAGCGCAAGCAAATTTGTTTGAAACGCGATGTCTTGAATGGTGCGGATAATTTTGCCGATATTGTTCGATGCATCTTTGATTTCGTTCATGGCAACGAGAGTGTGTTGCATCGCCTCGTTACCTTCGCGGGCGTTTGCCGTTGACATGCCTGAAAGCGTGTTCGCTTCGTTCGCGCTTTCGGCGTTTGACTTGGTTTGCTGATTGATTAAATCGACGGAGGCGTTAAGCTCCTGTATCGACGACGCCTGCGACGACGCGCCGTTCGCCAAATCCATCGCGCTTGCGGAAATTTGTTTCGCGCCGGAAAGAACCTGCATCGACGCGGATTGTATTTCCGACATAGTTTTGCTCAGCGTCGCAGAAATATTATTGATGGGCTTTTTAAGAAGGTCGAAATTGCCGATATATTCGCGGTTTATGGACATTGTTAAATCGCCGTCGGAAATCGCCGCCAATATGCTTGCGACTTCTTCCAAGTAACTTTTCAGCGTGTTTATCATGTTGTTGACGGCGTCGCGAATGTCTTTAAAATCGCCGTTATAGTCGCCGGTTACTTGCGCGCCCAAGAATTCGCCCTGCGCCATTTGGCTCATAACATCGCGAATTTCAACAACCGGCGCGTCAACGGCGGCGGCAATATTGTCTAAGCCGGCCATAATTTCTCGCCAATCGCCGTGATATTTTTCTTCGTCGATACGGTAGTGCAGGTCGCCCAAAACCGCCGCCGCGTGTATCATGCCGTTAATTTCCGATTTTACGGAATTCAGGTTTGCAATCATATCCGTAAGCGAATTTGTCAGCACCATTTTTTTGCCCGTAAGATTTCGGATTTCCGGGTTGAAATTACCGTTGTTGATTTCGCGCAACGAATCAACCATCAGCGAAATATCTCCGATGATAGATTCCGGAATATTGTTGACGCCCTCCATCATATCGCGAAATGCGTTTTGATATTTTTCGGCATCAATGCGGTAGTCGATGTCGCCGATGTCGTTATAATTTTTATCGAGCTGAATCAGGTCGTCAACCATGGATTTTATGACGTCAACAAGCCCGCAAATATCTTTTGTGAGCGAGCCGACTTCATCGCGCGAAAGATTCGCCCTGTTGATATTTACGTTCAGACGCCCGGCGGAAACGTCCGAAACGATTCCCGCAAGACGTTCAATCGGGGCGGCGATGCTGTTTGACACAGCAAACAACACAACCATCGCAACCGCAAGCCCTGCCGCACCCATTGCAATAACGATTAAAATTACAAGCATACGCTGCGCGTAAATATCGTCGAGGGGTAACGCCATAAAAATTTGCCCCAACAGCTCGCCGTCGGGAGAATAAAGAGGCATGGCAAACCCGCTGTAAGCCGAACCGCGAATTTCTACGATGCCGGAAAATTCTTGCTGCCTGTCCAATACATAGGCGCGAACTTCGGGCAGCATCTGCGAGCCGATAACGGGATTTCCGTCGGGGCCTAAAATCGTGGATGCAACCGATATACCGTCGATAAAAACAACGAAGTGGGCGTCATGCCTTGCCCGAAGCCCGTTTACAAACTCCGGCGTACCCATAGCATGGGTAACCGAAAGCCCGCCGATAACTTCGCCGTCGTAAATAACGGGTACTGCCGCACGTACGGGAATGGGAATGTCGCCGGACGGGTTGTACGCCACGGAAACAATACCTTCCAACGCCTCCAACGTTGAAGCTGTTCGAACAGCGTTGCCGTAATTATCGGGTTCGTGGGTACGCACGAGAACAATTCCGTTGGTGTCAAATGCCGATACCCATGTAACGTGGTCGTTTTCGTTTACAACCCCGATTATAACGCGAGCGATTTCTTCGCGGTTGCCGGTTCGCATTGCCGCCACGACTCGCGGGTCGGTTGAAACGTCAATCCCCGCGTCAATCGCAGCGCGTCTTGTATCGTCAACAATGTTGCGAACGCTGTTTGCGGCTACTTCAAGTTGCCGGTCGAGCAAGTCGTTGTTAAACGAATTAAACTGCATGATGGTAAACGCAACCACAATTGTGAGGATAGCGGCTGCCAACAACCCTATCGGAAGCATTACTTTGCTTCTTACTTTCAAATTTTTCATTCCGGTCCACCCCTTTGACTCGTATAATAAAAGAAAAAAAACATACACGCAATAAGTTTTTGAAGTTTTCTGCCGAAAATTCCGATATTTCCGGCGGCACAATTTAAAAAAAACGGCATAACATGCACAGTAAAGCAAAATCAACTCTCTCTCTTAAAGAAAGGGTGCATGTTATGCCATTAAATTTTCCGCCGACGCGAACGGCGTTTTTTCATCGGGGACGCCCCCAACAGGAGGGCGATAATTCCGAGCCGGAACGCAGAGGTGCTGTTCCGGTTGAGCCGTTGACCCGAGGAACATCGCCGATGATGCCCCCGCAGCAGCAGCACCGCCCGTATTCGCAACGCCCGCCGCTGATTCCTCCGCAGCAAAACTCGCGCCCGCCGCTGATTCCTCCGCAGCAAAACTCGCGTCCGCCGCTGATTCCTCCGCAGAATTCGCGCCCGCCAATGATTCCTCCGCAGAATTCGCGCCCGCCAATGATTCCGAATCAACAAAATCCGCATCCGCCGATGATTCCGAATCAGCAAAATTCGTCGCAAAATCCGCAAACCGCCGCCGAGCGATTTCAACAAAAAAATAAAGGGCTTCCCGACGGCGTGCGCTACGAACCGCTCGACGAGGAAACCATGAAAATTTTACGCGCCCGCCAAGCAAGCATGAATCCCGACAGCAACAGTACGTGAAACGAACGCATCCGCCGTGCGGGGGTGCAGATAGAACGGTTTTTGAGGCGTTTTACACAACAATAATTCCTTCGGCGCGTTCCCTCCTGAAACCTTCGGCGGCCGTTGCGATTCGGTAAATATCGGTTGCCTCGAAATCCTTTGCAAGCATCGTTGTCGAAATTTCGTCCATAGCCGCACCGTGAGTTATTACGGGTAATGCGGCTTTTTCAGTTAATCGGCCGAGCAAATCCGCGCTTTCTTTGCGAAATCCCAACACGCGAATATACGGCACTTCGCCGATTTCCGCCGCGTTTATCCCCAAAATTACGCACAAAACCGCGCGACTTAATCGCGTTCGTGTGTAGCGTTTGGTTTTAACCGCGTCGATTATTTCGGAAATTTTTTTGTGCCGACTGCTGAATTTTCGAAAACGATTTTCAAGCCCCTCGCCGAGGTCAAAATCGCGCGTATATATAAGAAAGCGAAAAATTTCGGAAAAATCGTCGATGTGGGCAACGCCGCCGCGAGCGTGTAATTTTTCGCGAATTTTCGTTGCTGACGGGCCGCCGGATGCGCGAAAAGTTGTAAACACTTCCATCGGGTCGCCGAGAAGCCGCAGTGCCTTGCAGTATTCGATTGCGAGACAGTTGTTCGGCTTGGTGAACAAACCGGCGGGAGCGTCCTTGATGCAGGCGTCGAGTGCCGCGCCCCGCGCCGCCGCAAACGACATTCCCGCGCCGAGTTTTTCGCGCAGCACACGGCGATATTCATGCGGTTCGTCGGCAAGAACCCGCGCCGCGTCGCGAATCGCACCGATATCGCCGCACTCGCTTCCGAAGCTGAGCGCGTCAATAACGCCGGTTGCCGCAAGCAAACCAACGCTTCCCCGCGCAAAAAAATCCGCGCCCGCAACAACGTACGGCACGGGAATTTCAAGCACAATATCCGCGCCGGCGGCAAGCGCGGTTTTTGTGCGTCGCCATTTATCCGAAACGGCGGGTTCGCCGCGCTGAACAAAATTGCCGCTCATTGCAACGATAATTTTTCCGCCGAATTTCGCTTTCGTTTCGTTTATGTGCGCCGCGTGTCCCTTGTGAAACGGATTAAATTCCGCAATTATGCCGGTTGTACGCATCGGTTTTCTCCTCATGTTATAATTGATGTAAAACCGCTCGGGGGCGTCGCCCCCGAACCCCCACGAACTTTTTAAAAAAAGTTCGACAAAAAATCCAAAATCGCGCGAATGCGCGATTTTAAGTTTTTGCCCCGCTTTTTCCAAAAAGCGGGTGGGGCGTGGGGCGAAGCCCCGCAAAAAATTACATTCACAAGGAGATTATGACACATGAAAGCAAATTTTCGTACAAATTTAGTACAACTGCTGTTTTCGTATTTGGCGGTCGCAAAACTTATGTACTGGATTGAAGCGTTAGCGGGGATTTCCGACTTCGACGACTTTATGACCATAATTGTCACAAGGCTGATTAACCAAGACATCGTGATTATTTTGGTTTTAATCGCCATGTTTATACTCGACGACTTTGTTTTCGACAGAGCTTCCGAAAAGGGCTTACTTGAAAGCATTAAGCTGAACGCGGTGGGGCTTGTTATATTTTTGGCGATTTTAACGGGGTATCATTTTGTACTCGGACTGTTTATAGAGGTGAACATTTCAAGTTGGCCGCGCTTTTTTATAAGTTGGTCAATTATATTTGCGATTGCTTCCGCTTTTTTGCTCATAAAAGACCGCATGAAAAAAAAAGAGACCGAGCTTTATATCCGGAGCGAACCAACCGCAGACACCCCCGAAGGGCGGCTCTTGATGTTGGAAGCCCTGCATAAAGCCGGCACATTAACCGATGAAGAGTTTGAAAATTTATCGGCACGAATATGAATTAAAACCTCCTGAAACAAGATAAGAACGGTCTTGTTTCACCCCCGCACTCGCACTTTTGCTTGCGCAAAAGCACTCGTGTTGCGGGTTCGTCAAATTGAAACCGTTCTTTTCGCGCAAGCGCGAAAGACCGTTTTCAGCTTGACTCACTATAAAAATCGCGCGAAGCGCGATTTTTTGATAGTTTTTGCCCCGCTTTTTTTAAAAAGCGGGTAGGGGGCTCGGGGGCAAAGCCCCCGAAAAAACACTCCCTCAACGCCGTTCGCTGTATCCCAAAAATTTTTGCGCCCAAAAATTTTCGAAAAATCCTACGCCGATACGAGCGTAGCGTTCGTTGAGAATATTATTGCGATGCCCGTCGGAATCCATCCAGCCGGCAACAACGTCCTCGGGGGTGCGATGTCCGCTCGCAAGATTTTCCCCGATGGATTGCACCGGAATGTCGAAAACTTCAAACGAAATATTCTGAAACGCGCCGTAAACCGGGCTTGTATGTGAAAAATAGCCTAAATTGTGCATGGATTGCGCTTTAAATCGCGCCGAAAGCATCAGCCTGTCGCACCAAATAAGCGGCGGCAAGCCAACGTTTTCGCGCTCGATATTTGTGAGGCGCATAACTTCCGACTCGAAATCGTTTATGCCGCCCCGCGCGTGATAATTTATGACCCACTCGGCGATTTCATCGTCGTAGAGGCGGCGATGAGGAATTTCCCGCGCGTACGGTCGCCCGCCGGCAGAAATTTGCACAGTGTGCGAAAAATCGTGCCATGCAACGGTGTAGCCCACGCTTTCGAGCACCGCCCGAACCGGCAGCATTGTGCGCCCGTCAATCACCTGCGCCGCAACTTCCGATGCGTAAATTCTGCCGTTTGCAACAAATTCGCTGTCGCCAATCACCAGAAAAACCGTGTCGTCGGCGCGCGAAAGCAAAACTGTTTGCGTAAATTCGCCCCACATCACGTCAAAGCCCAACTCCTCGAACACGGCGCGAACCGGAACGAGAACCCGTTCGTCGGAAAAAATCGGGGGTTTGTCGGGAAATTCGACGTGTTTGCCGTCAATTGTAACGGCAATTGCAAAAACATCGACAGAAAAAAACGCGACAAAAATCGCGGCAAAAAAAATTCCCCTCATCAATCGTACACCAACAACGACCGCACATCGCACGGCATTATTTTTCTTCCGCCAAGCCCCGCAAGCTCAATAAAAAACACGCCCGCCGCAACAATTCCGCCCATTTCCGCAACAAGTTCCGCCGTTGCGCGGGCAGTGCCGCCGGTTGCAAGCAAGTCGTCAGCGATTACATATTTTTTCCCGGGAACGATTGCGTCGCGATGAATTTCGATAATCGCGTTGCCGTACTCAAGCGCGTATTCTCGCCGAGCCGTTTCGGCGGGCAGTTTTCCTGCCTTGCGCACCGGCACAAACCCCTTGTTCAGCTTGTACGCAAGCGGCATCCCGAAAATAAAGCCGCGCGATTCCGGCCCCAAAACCGCGTCAAATTCCACGCCGTCGAGCATCGTCGCCATGGTGTCAACCGCCGCCCGAAGCGCGTCGGCATCTTTAAGAACCGTTGTAATATCTCGAAACACAATGCCCGGAATCGGAAAATCATAAATTTCGCGAACACTTTTTTTCAAGCCGTCGGCGTTCAAATTCATAAAGCACCTCCGTACATATTTATGTAGTTTGCGGGAAAAATAAAAAAATAAACCAACATGCCTTTCGAAAGGAGAAAAAAACATGATTAACTGTAGCGTATCAAGTTGCAGGCACAACGACCAAACAAGCCACTGCAACCTTAACGACATTAACGTCGGATGCAGCAAGCCCGGCCCGCACCAATGCAGCGACACCGAATGTGACAGCTTCGAATGTAAGTAAGATTGAAGGCTCTTTGGGGAAAACTTTTGAAAAAGTTTTCCCCAAGCCCCTTTCAAAACTTTCGAAAAACCGCGCAAAGCGCGGTTTTTTTGTGGAGTCGAAAACCGTGTCGGCTTCAAGAAAAGCAGTCGATTCGCTTGCTTTTTTTGTGCAGGAAGTTGCTCCGGCGACGAGGACATGTGCGGAAAATCGCACATGTCTTCCCGCGCAGTGAAAGCACTTTCTTCGACCGGTGCGGTGTTCCGGTACGCGGCTTGTCCGCTTTTGTGAAATCGGGGAGTGTTTTTCTTTTCGCCCGCACCTGACAAGGGCATGTGTCGTTGCCGTCACATGCCCTTGATGGTGCGCTCTGATGCGTTATTCAGCCTGCGGAAATCCCGCGAGCCGGTTATTTTGCGTATTCGATTGCGCGTGTTTCGCGAATAAGACTTACTTTTATTTGCCCGGGATACTCAAGTTCTTCCTCTATGCGCTTTGCGACCTTGCGGGCAAGAATCGTCAAGCGGTCGTCGCCGACAACGTCGGGGAACACAACTATGCGCAGTTCGCGGCCGGCCTGGATTGCGAAGGATTTTTCCACGCCTTCTTCCGCATCTGCGATTGCTTCGAGGTTTTGCAGACGTTTTATATACGCCTCAAGAGTTTCGCGACGCGCACCCGGTCGCGACCCGGATATTGCGTCGGCAATTTGCGTGATAATCGAGATAATATTTGTGGGTTCAACGTCGCCGTGGTGAGCCTCGACGGCGTTTATAATCAGGTCGGATTCCTTGTACTTTTTGCACAACGCCGCGCCGATTGAAATATGCGAACCCTCTTGCTCGTGGTCAACGGCTTTGCCGATGTCGTGCAGCAAACCGGCTCGCTTTGCGAGCGCGATGTCTGCGCCGAGTTCGCCGGCAACAAGACCGCATAAATACGCCACTTCTATCGAGTGCTTCAGCACATTTTGCCCATAGCTTGTGCGGAATTTCATTTTGCCCAGGAGGCGCGTAAGCTCGGGATGGATGCCGTGTACGCCCGTTTCGAACGTGGCGGCTTCGCCTTCTTCCTTGATTTGAACCTCGACCTCGCGACGCGCTTTTTCCACCATTTCCTCGATGCGAGTGGGGTGAATTCGCCCGTCGAGCACCAATTTTTCAAGCGCGATTCGGGCAATTTCGCGGCGCATAGGGTCGAACCCGGATAAAATTACCGCCTCGGGCGTGTCATCTATGATTAAATCTATGCCCGTAAGCGACTCCAACGCGCGAATATTACGCCCTTCGCGCCCGATTATGCGCCCTTTCATTTCGTCGCCGGGCAGATTTACAACGGAAACCGTGGTTTCCGCCACGTGGTCCACCGAGCAACGCTGTATTGCCGTAGCCAGTATTTCCTTGGCTTTTTTGTCTGCCTCTGTTTTTGCTTTAAGTTCGATTTCTCGAATCATTTTTGCAGATTCAAACCGTGCTTCATCTTCAATTGTTACTTTTAATGCTTGTTTTGCTTCATCTCGTGTCATGCCCGCGATTTTTTCCAGTTCTCTGTGTTGATTTTCAAGGGCATTAGCCACAACGGCTTGCTGTTCTTCCAACTTGGCTTCTTTTTTCTTGACTTCTTCTTCTTTTTCGCTTTGTTTCTCGATTTTTCTGTCCAGCACTTCTTCTTTTTGCAACAAGCGTTTTTCTAAACGCTGCAACTCGTTTCTGCGCTCTTTCGCGTCTTTTTCAGCTTCGTTTTTGGTTTTGATGCTTTCTTCCTTCGCTTCCAAAAGCATCTCTTTGGCACGCGCTTCCGCGTTTCGCTTTGCCTCCTCCAGAAGATTTCCCGCTTTAATTTCAGCGACGCCGAGCTTTGCTTCGGCAACTCTCTTCCTGTAAACCACGCCTACGAAAAAACCCAGTGCAACAGATGCAGCGGCAATCACGATTGCAATTACCACTTCCATAATTACACCTCCGAATATGTTAAGTCCGTATGGACATGTAATAATATCCTTTTTATGTATGAATGTCAATTCCCAGCGGCAAGGTAAAGTTAGGCATACAGTGGCCGGCGGGGAAATTTTGCACAAGCGGCTTACCCTCCGGCACAAGAAATTCATTCACGGCAAATTCAATATTTTCGCCCGAGAAATCGCCCAGAATAAATCCCGCCGCATCGCGCAATTTGCCCGCCAATTTTAATTGCAGGAACATTCTGTCCGCTCGATACGCCGCCTCACCGACCTCCTCCAAAAACAGCACCTTTCCCCGCGTATCAATTTCATACGGCGTCCCCAGAAGCGACGTGATTATTGTTAAATTTCCGCCGGTTATGACCACTTTTTTAAGACCTTGGGGGGAAAACTTTTTTTGCAAAAAAAGTTTTCCCCCCAATTCCCCCCTTTCAAAAAAACTGCACGAAACCGCACTTTGCGCGGTTTCAGTGAAATTTTTTGGTGAGGGGGGCAGAGTATCCGAAAAAAAGACCGGTCGCGAACTTAAAAAGAGGTTTTCAAAAAAAGGTTGAAGAGTAGCATCGTCGGCGTTCGGCAAATCGGCGGCGGGCATGGGCGCGTGAAAAGTTGCGAGCCCGGCGAATTGGTTGAACGCGATGTGAAGCGCGGTTATGTCGCTGTAACCGGCGAAAATTTTGGGGTTGTTGCGAATAAGGTTGAAATTTATGCGAGGGAGAAGCCGAGCCGAGCCGTATCCGCCGCGCGCCGCGAAAATTGCGCGAATTTGAGGGTCGGCGAAGGCGGTATGTAAATCGTGCAAGCGGAGGGCGTCCGGCCCGGCAAGATATTCGTGCCGCGCGAAACAGCTTTCGAAAATGCGTACACGAAGCCCTGCGTTGCGCAAAATTTCTGCTCCTGCGACGAGTTTTTCGGCATTAACCGGACCGGCCGGCGCGATTATTGCGACGACGTCGCCGTCGCGTAAAAGTTTCGGAATTATCATTTTTGTTTCTTTCATTTTTTCCTCCTTCATCATTGTCTCCTTGCGGCGATTTTTACAAAGTCGGGATGCATTGCTTCGAATTGAAAATGCGCCCCAACCGTCAGCGAGGAAATTTCCCGATAAGGCGGCTGAATTCGACGCAGTCGGGAAGTTGAGCAGCCTTGTTAATAAAGCATATGAAAAAATCGTTTGAACGTTGACACTGTATTTTAATTTTGCTGCATCTCAGCGAGAAAGTGCATGGTTTGGTGATTGACGTTCCGAATATCGTTTGTGTTTCAAGCGGGAGGAAAGCACACAGCCAAGTTCTTCAATGGCCTATACTTATGAAGCAAAGCAAAAATTCGGATAGCCGTAAAACATTGCAGAGAGTGTTGAAAAATTACGCTTTCGCATATGCCGCATCTCGGAAAATGACCTGAAGGGTGCGGGCGTTCTTTGCCCGTACCCTCAAGCTATTTTTCAACACTCTCTTGCAGCAATCGAAATTTGATGTCGGTACTGTGAAGCCTAGCTACCTCGGGCAGTTGACACTTTTTGTGAATCGCGCTATAATTCGCGTTTAGCGGGCGTTACAGTCCGCGCCCCTCGCGAACTGTAAAATCGCGCGAATGCGCGATTTTGACAAGTTTTGATGAAACTTTTTCAAAAGTTTCCAGGGGTGCGGGGCGGAGCCCTGCGGTCTTAACCGGACATTCCTTGGAGGTAATTTATGGCTGACAAAAAAACTGTACTTACACCTGAAGGGCTCGAAAAGCTCGAAAAAGAGTTGCAACATTTAAAGGTTGTTCGGCGCAAAGAAGTCGCGTCGAAAATCAAGGACGCCCGGGGTCAGGGCGACCTCAGCGAAAATGCCGAGTACGACGCCGCAAAGGACGAACAGGCGGAAATCGAGAATCGCATTGCCTTAATTGAAAAAATCCTGAGAAATGCGGAGGTAATCGACGACGACGACCTCGACGGCGACAGCATAGGTGTGGGCAGCCGTGTTCGCGTACTCGATATGGAATATAATGAAGAGGTCGAGTATCTCATCGTCGGCTCGACGGAATCCGACCCTATGGGCGGCAAAATTTCAAACGAATCGCCTCTCGGCGCGGCATTGCTTTCAAAAAAATGCGACGACATCGTAACCGTCGATGCTCCGCAGGGGGCGTTGCGGTACAAAGTTTTGCAAATTGCATAAATGCCGGCGAAGGGGAAATTTTCGTGAAAATGAAAGCATTGGCAATCGCGCTTTTGTCGGCGACGATGTTATTTTTGTCGTCAACGCCGGCACTTGCCGCCGAATTATCCTTGGGCGAAACCTTGGGAATAAGTGACTACGGGCGGCAGGCTACGGAAGAATTTTTGAGTCAATTCACAAGTATGTTCAGTTTCGGGCGAGTAACGCGCGACGGCGATTATCTCAGCCGCCCCCGAATCGACCAGTCGAATGCCCCTACAGAAATTCGCCCTGCGATTGTTGTGAAGGATTCCTCCGGCGACAACTTGTACAATCGCGCGGACGAACGCCTCGCGGGCGAAGATGAAATTTTTCAGCGTTTCGGTTTGGTTGCGCGGGAATTTCGCCTGTACGACTTGAACAATGACGGCATACCCCAAATTTTTATCCTGTGGACGCATCCGATGCACCGTTCGGAATTTGCGGCGTGCAGGTGGACGTTACATGTGTATCGCGACGGCACGTTTGAAGACATCGGGCGTGTGTTTGAAGCAACATTTTCGGATTTTTACGAATACGACGGGCGACTTCTCAAAACGCAGGTAAATTGGGGTGCAATCACGACCCGTGCAATTTATTCATACGCAAACCTTGTCAACGGCGGTTTTTTCACCGAACCCGCCGGGCTTTTCGGAACATCCGCGCAGACGCATCATCGTTCGCCGGAATTTCAGGCAAACCCGACGCACTATCAATCGGGAGGAGCAATGCGCCCGATTCCGTCACTTTCGGACTTAGAGGATGAAATATCCGCGTCAATTCGGGCGTGGATTTATTCCTACGGAGAAACGTCGTTGTTTCGCGCCCCGTATGAGCCGATTCGCATTCGCATAAACGGTGCGTTTGTAAACATTCCGCGCGACGAGCAACACCCCGTAACCGAAGGCGGGCGAACCCTTGTTCCCCTGCGCGCGGTGATGAGCGCGTTAGGCTTTCATGTTGAATGGGATGCGGAAGAAAACGCCGCGTTGTTATCAACGGATACTCTTGCCGTTGCGGTTTCGGAGGGAAGTTACACGGCTCTCGTGCGGCAACACGGTGCGGACAGGGACGTAACATTAGACGTCCCCGCCCGTGTGATTAACGGAAGAGTAATGATTCCCGTGCGGGCAATCGCCCAAATTGCGGGCATGAACGTTGAATGGGACGAAACTCGTCGAATTGTAAATGTTAAAACGCCCGGTTTCGTGCCGCCCGAAATAATTTTGCGCAATCTTGTTCCGCTGCATATCAACGACATCGACGTGGAAGTTTTGCATTTCACGCACGGAATTTATCGCGTGACGTTAAGCCCGGAACACTTCGAGTCAGACCCTCGCGTCGCGCTGTTTTTTTTCTTCGAATCGGCAGACGGTGAGTTCAGTGAAATCGACTGCTCTGACGGGCGTTCGATTTCGTTTATATTCAGCGCGAACCCCGGTACCGACGGGCGAAATGTGCGCGTGGTTATCGGCGCGGAAGATAGTTTCGGGCAGCGCGATACCGTCGCAATAATGCTGAAAGGCAACGACGGTAATTTCCCGAGCGAAATTATGTCACAAGCGGAATAATCGGAATCAGCAAGGGAGAAAACGAATGGAAGAGTTGACATTACACGAACAGCATCGTGTCCGAATCGAAAAGCTCGAAGCCCTGCAAGCGGCGGGCAACGACCCGTTTCGCCATGTAACATACGACGTTACGGCTCGAAGCGCGGAAATTTGCGGCGATTTCGAAAAATTTGAAGGCGAAACAGTCGGCATTGCCGGGCGAATTATGACAAAACGAGTCATGGGGAAGGCGTCGTTTGTACATGTGCAGGACGGCGCAGGGCAAATTCAGGCCTATGTCGCCCGCGACGCTATCGGCGAGGAAGAATACGCGGCGTTTAAGCAGTTCGACATCGGCGACATTGTCGGCGTGAAGGGCGCGGTTTTCAAAACGCAAAAGGGCGAAACGTCGGTAAAAGCGGCGGAAATTACGTTGCTTGCAAAAAGTTTGCATCCTCTGCCGGAGAAATTTCACGGTCTGCGCGACACCGACGCACGATATCGCAAGCGGTATCTGGATTTGATAATGAACCCCGAAATCAAGGATGTTTTCGTTAAACGCACGAAAATAATCAAGGGAATTCGCGCATTTTTGGACGAGCGCGGTTATATGGAAGCGGACACCCCGATTTTGCAAACGATTCCGAGCGGTGCGGCAGCGCGACCTTTTGTGACGCATCACAATACGCTTGACATGCAAATGTATCTGCGCATTTCGCCGGAGCTTTCGCTCAAACGGCTGATTATCGGCGGATTTGAGCGGGTGTATGAGCTTGGGCGCAATTTCCGAAACGAAGGAATGTCTACGCGCCACAATCCCGAATTTGTGATGATTGAACTGTACGAAGCGTATGCGGACTATCGCGGAATGATGGAGCTTGCGGAATCGCTGATTAAAACGCTTGCGCAGGACGTGGCCGGCACAACAAAAATCCCCTGCGGCGAGCATATTATTGACGTCGGCACGCCGTTTGCGCGGCTTACAATGCTCGACGCGGTGAAAAAATATGCGAACGTGGATTTCGACGAAATCGCAACAACGGACGACGCAAAAAAAGCCGCGAAATCTCACGGCGTTCATTTTGAACCGCATCACACGCGCGGCGATATTTTGTCGCTGTTTTTCGAAGAATTTGCGGAAAAGCATCTGATTCAACCGACATTCATCCTTGATTATCCCGTGGAAATTTCGCCGCTTACAAAGCGTGTGCCGGGTCGCCCGGATTATACCGAGCGTTTCGAGCTTTTCATTGCCGGAAACGAGATGGCAAACGCTTATTCCGAGCTTAACGACCCTATCGACCAACGCGCCCGCTTCGCGCATCAGGAATCTCTGCGCCTGGCCGGCGACGAAGAAGCCAACATGACCGACGAAGATTTCCTCACGGCGGTGGAGTATGCCATGCCCCCCACCGGCGGCATGGGTATCGGCGTCGAGCGGCTGATTATGTTGCTTACCGGTTCCGCCTCCATCCGCGATGTAATTTTTTTCCCCACAATGAAACCGATTTCCTGACAAATTCTTGACAAGCCGCGACATCCGATATATACTTCCCTTCGCCGCAAAGCGGTGTAAGTTCTGGGTGTGGCGTAGCTTGGTAGCGCGCTAGACTGGGGGTCTAGAGGTCGCAAGTTCGAATCTTGTCACCCAGAGCGAGAAAAATTCCTGTAAATTCAGTTTTACAGGAATTTTTTTATACTTAGCGCGAATCAAGAGTTCAGAATAACGCCTCGCCGTAAATGCCTTGTGGCGAGCGACCGGTCTTTTTTTCGGATGCTTTTCCCGAAAAAAAGACAACGAGCGAGCCGTTTCAAGGCATAGGCGAGGTGTTATTTCCTGCCCTTGATTCGCGTTTTTTTGTCAGCCCCGCCCCGCCCACGAAAGGAGTTTCTCATGCCTAAACTCACCCCCATGATGGAGCAATATTTTTCAATCAAAGCCCGGCACAAAAACGATATTCTGATGTTTCGGCTCGGGGATTTTTTTGAGATTTTTTTCGACGACGCGAAAATTGCGGCAAAGGAACTTGACATCGCCCTTACATCGCGAGGCGGCGGCGACGAACGCACCCCCATGTGCGGGGTGCCGGCACATGCCGTTGACGGATACATCGCGCGGCTTGTGGAAAAAGGGTATCGCGTCGCGCTTGCCGACCAGGTTGAAGACGCGAAGCTCGCCAAAGGCATCGTAAAGCGCGATGTAATTCGTGTTGTGACGCCCGGAACCGTCACCGACGCAAACATGCTTGAAGACGGGCGACATAATTTTATTGCCGCAATTCACAGCGATAAAACCGGCTTCTCCGTTGCTTCGGCGGACATTACAACGGGCTTTTTCACGGCGATGCGAATTGACGAAAAAAACGAGCAGCAACTTATCGACGAAATCACGCGCATTGCACCGGCGGAAATCGTCGTGCCGGACAATTTCCCCCTCATTCGCGTAATCGAAAATGTAACGGGCAAACGCGCAACCGTCGCCCCGGCATGGACTTTTGCCGCAACGAATGCGAAAAAAGCCCTGCTCGACCGGTTCGGTACATATCACCTGGAAGGCTTCGGAATTTCCGAAAACGCGCCCGAAACCGCTGCGGCCGGCGCACTTTTGACGTATCTGGCGGACACGCAAAAATCCGCGCTGATGCAAATAACGCGCCTCAAAATATCCGCCCGTCAAACGCACATGAATCTTGATGCGTCAAGCCGCCGGAATCTCGAATTAACGTCAACCGCGCACGGAAAAAAAGGCTCGTTGCTGTGGGTGCTTGATGCAACGAAAACCGCATCGGGCGCACGACTTTTGCGCGGATGGGTCGATTCGCCCCTTGTTAAGGCGGACGAAATTCGGCGGCGGCTTGACGCGGTTGACGAATGGACGCAAATGCCGCTTGAACGCGCCGAGCTTCGCGAGTATCTGCACGGCATACACGACCTTGAGCGCGTTATGGCGCGGCTTGTATCGCGATACGCCACCGCGCGGGATTTGGCGGTTCTTCGCGCAAGCGTCGAGCTTTTGCCGGAAATCGAACGTGTGTTAATCAACACAAAAAGCGCGGCGAACAGCGAAATCCGCCGCACTTTCGATACCCTCGCCGACATTTTTGAAAAAATCGCCCGCATAATAACCGAAACGCCGCCTCAAGGCGTTCGCGAAGGCGGCATGATTTGCCCCGGCGTTGACCCCGCTCTCGACCGGCTTCACGACGTAAAGCAAAACGCGCAAAAATATCTCTCCGAGCTTGAAACGCGCGAAAAATCCGAAACCGGCATTTCGAGCCTGAAAGTTCGTTTCAATCGCGTTTTCGGCTACTACATCGAAGTTACCGCTGCGAACCTTCCCAAAGTTCCGGCGCATTATATTCGCAAGCAAACAATTGCAAACGGCGAGCGATTCATCACAGAAGAACTGAAAAATTTAGAAGAAACTTTGCTCGGTGCGGACGAAAAAATTTTCGCGCTCGAATTTGAAATTTTCGACAGCCTGCGTCGCGAAATTGTTGACGAAATTGCGCGGGTGCAGTTTGTCGCGTCTGTTTTGGCAACCCTCGACACGTTGCAATCATTGGCGGAGGTCGCCGAACGCAACGGATATGTAAAGCCGGAAATCACAGGCACGTCGCGCATTTACATAAAAGACGGCCGTCATCCGGTGGTTGAAAAACTCACCGCCGGCACGTTTGTGCCGAACGACACGGAAATGTGCGCCGAATCACGCATGACGATTATCACCGGCCCGAATATGGCGGGAAAATCCACGTACATGCGGCAAGTCGCCTTAATTACGCTTATGGCGCAAATCGGCTCGTTTGTGCCGGCAACGGCGGCGGAAATCGGACTTGCCGACCGCATTTTTACCCGCGTCGGCGCGTCGGATGACCTCGCAACCGGTCAAAGCACTTTCATGGTTGAAATGACCGAGGTTGCCAACATTTTAAACAATGCCACGGAAAACTCCCTTGTTCTTTTAGACGAAATCGGGCGCGGGACAAGCACCTTCGACGGCCTCGCAATTGCGTGGGCGGTTTTGGAACACATCACGCAAAATATTCGCGCCAAGACGCTTTTCGCCACACATTATCACGAACTCTCACAGCTCGAAGGCAGTACGCCCGGCGTTACAAATTTCTGCTTCACCGCCCGCGAGCAGGGTGACGATATCGTATTTTTGCGCAAGCTGGTTCGCGGCGAAGCCGGTCAAAGCTACGGCATTCATGTTGCAAAACTTGCGGGATTGCCGCAAAGCGTGATTTCACACGCGGGGGAATTGCTTGAAGGGTTTAATGCCGGGGACATGCGTCAGCGCATTCCCTCGAAGGGTGCGGGCAAAGACCGCCCGCCTTTGCCGAACACCGGAGACATGTATAAGCAACAACACATTCCCCCGAAGCCGAACACCGCTTCCGATGCAACGGGCGCACGGGAGAAATCGGCAGGCAATGTCGATGCCGACAACCATGATGCTTCTGTTTCGCCGGAATTTCCCGACAACGCAAACGCCCTCGCGCCTCCCGCCGAATCCGCCGTTATCCTCGCCCTGCGCGAAATCGAGCCGGAAAAAATGACGCCCCTTGAAGCCATAGTGGCATTGGGGCGGTTGAAGGAGTTATCCCAATAATTGCAACGAGCCTATCCGTGCGTTAGCGGAATGCCGCAAAAACAGAGAGGACGGGGATTCCGCCCTCTCTGTTTTTGTTTATCACCAATCAAGACTGCCTGCCCCCGACAGCAAATATGCGGGAATTTCAATAAATCAAATAATCAGGCAGAACCAAAACGCGGTTTCCCTCTTGCGTTAAGGTTACGCCGAGCTGTTCCCCGGTGTGTTCGAATATAATCCGGGCGAAAATTTCTTCTAATGCGGCAAGGTCGAGTTCGTACCGGGGGACGCTGCCGTTTGCCCACATCACTCCGTATTCGGCGGCGGCAAGCGGAAACAAAAGCTCCTTGGACGTCGGCCATGTTGCAATTCGCCCGAGTCTGTTTTGTTGGTCGAGTATTGTGCGGATTTCGTGAATCAGCATCTCGCCGTCTGTGATTCCGCCTTCATGCTCACGAGGGATGTCGTAAAGCGAAGCTACCATTCCGGGGGACGCCACTGTCCGGCCGTATAAAGGCAAAAAAATTGTATCGTTCCGCTCCCATTCTCGTAACGCGCTCCATTGGTCTATCCCGACAAAAACGATGTCGTTGCCGTGATTTGCAACCAACGACGGCAAAACGGTAGTCATAAACTCATATTCGGTAAGGACGCATCGAATTGCGCCGGAAATATCTGTCGCAACAAACTCAAGCCCGATTGCCTCGCTTGCTTCGCGAAGCAGGCGGCGGGTATATCCTTCTTCGGGGTTATGCGTCGAGTTGCCGCGTTCATCCCACGAAATACTGTCGTAAAAATAAATAAGCGTTGTTGCACCGAGGCTTTGCGCAGATTGCGGCAAATTTTGAAATATGCCGCGCATGTCAATGTCTAAAATCAAGTTTGCCCCTGCGGAAGATTTGGCGTTTTGTCTGTAAAACGGCCACAAAGGAGTATTGTGCCAAGAACGATTTACATAGTGGATGCGCGTATGAATAGGGTCGTATAATGCGATAAACATACCGGGTCGTTGCCTGCCCAACAAATCTGCCATCGTTCGCATTGTTTCAAATGCGGGGTTGATAATTAAAACGTCGATATCCGTATTGCGTTCGATACTGTTTAACAACTCGTTAGGAATTGCATGGAATGACGTTCCCGGAGCCCAAGTATGAAAAGTTACATTTTCTTTGCCGTGACGGGCTTGAAGTTCCGCAATCCAATTTTCGTTTTGTTCACGTTGCCACTCTTGCGTAACAATCGCAATTTGCACGGGCGTTATTTGGGATGTTTCTTCCGGCGTAATCCAATCGACGATTTCAATACGCTCGCTGTGTTCGCCGGGGGTGTTTTCGTTTGGGTACCCGCATCCTGTGAAGAGCAGGAGAAGCAGCGGGATTAAGTAAAATTTTTTCATTTTAATACCTCGCATTTTGGGGATTTTGGCATAGCGAACAAAGAAGGCGGAGGTTAGGGGCGTAGATTTATTTTGCTTGGCGTTGCTTAAACAAGCCGAAACGCAAGAAGAGAGCTTTCGACAATGCTCGCCGAAAGCCCCCTTTTCACAAGGCAACTCGCCCTAAAGCATTTGTTGACGTGAAGAAACGTCAATCTCTCAAACAGAACTCCGCAACTAAATCGTGCCACACATCGTTCGCATGATAGTAAATACGTGCATTTATCCTTGTACGGATTCTGTAGAGTTGCTCCGGTTCTAACGGCGCGTAGTCAGAAAAAGACTTAAAGTGAGATAAATACGTTAGCGGAGGATGGACATCAATAGACAAAACAAATGCACGCTCATAGACCAGGGGTGCGATTCGCCATTCAACGCCATCGAAAAACTCCAACGTCGGGCGTATTAAAAATGTACCTATATGATGCTCCGTGTTATTAAAAAGTATATAGTATACACCGCTGTCGGTAACGTCCGAGATTGTGAATGTAACCCCTTCGAGATAGTGGCTTGCGAGCAAATGCTCGGCTACTATCGGAGACTCCGGGGGAAGTGGCGACCAAATAGCTTCATTGGTCAGTAACTGCCACGCCCCGAAGAATACCAACAACAGAGCTATTATTGCACCTACGCTTTGCAAGACTAATCTGCGTGACTTAGGGGTCATACCTAAAAGGCTCCTTTCCTTACGGCAACCTTATTCGCAAAACTCGGTTAATCTCGTCTGCTCTTGAAATAAAGCTGCGAGTGTCACTGCGCCCTATAGTAATTCCGACTATGCCGCTATTCACCGCAGTTCCCGGTACAAAAGCTATCCCTCCGCTGTCGCCTTCAACCGAAGGATAGTCAGCTGTAGCAGCATGGGTTACGACAATTGTACGAGCAGAACTCGGATTGCTAATCGTTACGCTGCTCAGGCTATTCGTGATGCGTCCACCTCTGACACCACTTACGCGCCCTCCGGAATATACGCGAAGACCAACGACGGGAGTAGTAAGAATATGGTCTGAAAATGAGTGTGTTCCTGCCCTGTTGTTAAGGGCAACCGTGGGGCATCTCCGCACAAAAGCCGCATCCAATCCTTGAAGTCGATAGTCCCAAACAGTTCCAATGTATCGGAACGTGCCGCTACTGTTCACATATAACCTGTCTCCATGTGTTAAAGGTGCAGAAGCTCCCATCCCCATATGCGCGGCAACAACAAACCCGTCTGTTTGCTGTGTACCCGCGCTCCAACTCCCTTGGTATGCTCTAAAGCCAAGCGATGCTGCACTTCCGGTTGCCCCGCCACGACGCAGATATATAGGCTCTCCGGGCGAAATAGTTATATTTTGCACTAACGGAGCGATTTCTACAAATCCTCCTTCTGCCGATGAGTATAAATCATCATAAGGAAAATGATAATCTGCAAAATAATAGGGCGGAATAACAACCCTGCCGGACGATTCTGCAAAATATAAAACGGGTGAATCAAAAATAGTGGTTCTGAACAGGTCAATCATTTCTGCGCTGAAATCAAGCAGCTCCACTAAAAGCCTATTGTTTATCACGTCCAAATGCCAAGCAGCAGCATTATACGCCGCTATATGCGATTCAAATTTGCTTTGGATGAGATAATCCAAGGCACCCATAGTTTCACGCAGATAGCTGTAGGAAAAATTTACTTCCCGTGTGATTACAGCATCATCCCTTGACGCTGCGAAACCATCTAAAGCAAGGATGCCCACGCTCTGAGATTCAACTGTGAGGATTGTTATACTACCGTAGTCATTGATGTAAACTCCTCCAAAATCAGCAGGGTAGATGGTTTCACCCATCCGACTTACCGCAAATGAATCAAATAACAGCGGCAATATTTCCAAAGACCTAAAGTAGTTCTGTGCAAATTCTGCGCCGTACTCCTCGATAAGACTTTCTGCAAAATCATCATGTTGTGCAACATCGATAATGCCGCCGACAAAAGCCGGTGCAGCAAGCATCGCAGTCATAACAACTATCAAAAATAAAGCAAATCAATTTTTTTGTACGCATAATCGTACCTCCTTGGATTTTTTATTTTTGCATAATCCTTGTCAAGCGTCAAAAGTGTTCGCACACTACCCCGAAATGCTGAAACCACATCGGGCTATTTGAAACGCTCCCCTACAATCATAAGCACCACCTCGCTTTCCGGTACAACAATTTTACAACTCATCTCGCGAACGCACTTGAAAAGTCCGTGAAGGCGTTCGCTACAGCCGGGCTTGGCGGCACGGAAGTACAAAATGCAAAACATTTTGCCAAGCCACCGACTGCCGAAAGTAAAATTGCCTGTACCTCATACTCGCACTTGCGACTCTCAAAGGCGTTCGCTTTGTGCAGTCATTTTTTCGAACAGAGTACTGCGCGCAATATACCACGTCTTTTTACGGCGTAACAGCCACAATTTGTATGTTTTTGGCAAAATCATCAAAAAATTTTTTCCGCAGAAGCACAGCGCGAACGTACTTGAGAAGCCCGTTCAGGCTTCGTCGGAAAATACGCTGAAGGGTGCGGGCGAAGTGCGCCCGCCATTGCCCGCGATTTTCCGCCTCGCCTTCACAGTTCTCAAGGTCGTTCGCTGTAAAATAAAATTTAAAGCGAGCAAAAACGCCGTAAAAGGAAATTCTCCCTACAGTTGCGCTTTTGCTCGCTTCGCGATTCTTTTTTATTGATTCGTTTTAAGTAAGTAACCGAAGTCCCGGGAACTTCGGGTTTGCAGAGTTTTCACTCTGCGGTTGCCGCGTTGTATGAAAGGTGTGCACATGGGCGTCAACATTCGGTCGGCCGTGTCCGAATGGGTCTGCCCGCTTTCATATATTGCGGCGGGTGGTACAGGTGTTGCATTGGTGTTACGGGTGGTACGGTGAAGCATGGTGTTACATGCAACCTCTTTACAGCGGCTTCGGCACGGCTCGGTGCGGTCAGTTTCAGGGCGAACCCCTTCCTGAGTAATAAGTCGCGTCTGAAATCATTTCGCCCTTCGTCGAGAACC